>CAZILR010000525.1:0-2321 GCA_964539995.1 uncultured Planctomyces sp. | reverse complement strand
TGCATGGTTCGCAGTGGAGCTTTTTTCTTGGCAGCGAAGATGAAAAAAAGGAAAGTTTTGAAAATGTGCGGTCTTTATTGCGAGAAAAGCTGCGTCCCTTAATTCCAAAAATGAAAATGCACGACTTCTCGCGAACATCTGTGCCGCGAGCCGCCTCCTGTTCCGCGAACAATCGTGGCAGCGACAGACCCAGAGCCGGCACTGCTCCCGCTTGCAGCACTTGCCGGCGCGACAGACGACTAAGTTGTGAGGTGTGACAAGTCATGCTCGAAACAAGCTATCGTCGAGACCGCTCCGTCACCATGTCAGTCAGCTCTCGGCCGGAGTCGGTGTCGGCGTTGGTTCTACCGCAGCGGCCTTGTGCTGGCCGGGCCACCATCGCGGTGAGGTCAGACACAGCCCGATGATCGCCGCGAAGAAAATCCACGAGACGTAGTGGTGCCGATTGCCTTGAATCGCCTGCCAGTGTTTGGCTTCCCACTTCTGTTGGAACCAAGGCTCGACGGTCGCCCGCCAGCCGGCGGGAACCCAACCGGGAACGTCACGATGACGACTCGACTCGTACAAGTCTTCGATCGCCTTCTTGTCCGAGGTGCGGGCGAGCAGAGCATCGCGCTGCTCGACGCTCATTTGACCGATGAAGTTCAGCGTTCCGGGTGCGGCCTCTTTGGTCTCCGGCTCGAAGGTCGCAACGCCTCGCAATTCTTCTGGTAAGTCATCGTTCTTCGCGAAATCTTTCAAGTGAGCGTGTGAGATCATGTAGCCTTCCCAGTGGCGATCGAGGCTGACTTGATGGCTTCGCACGAAGTATCCGGCGACTTCGCGATCACCCATCATCATTTCTCCGGCCGTGAAGGCCAGAATCGCCGCCCCCAGCGTGACGATCCAGTGATAGCGGTTCATCAACTGGGCGATCAAATTGCTGCAGGTCATGATGATCGCGATCGAAATCAAAAGCCCGCCCAACAGTAATTTCCAATCGCCGTGACTGGCACCCGCGACGGCGAGCATGTTGTCGAGGCTCATCGCAAAGTCGGCGAGAAAGATCATCTTGATGGCAGCGATCGTGCTGCGGCCGGCACTATCGGCCGTGACCGCTTCCTCTTCTTCGGCACGGAGCAATTTGCACGCAATCCACACCAACAGCAGGCCGCCGAACAGTCGCAGCGTCGGGACCATCAGCAGGAATGACATGATCATCGTAAAGACGATCCGCAGAAAGATGGCGATGCCGCCTCCCCACAGGATCGCTCGCTTCCGCTGGTGTTCCGGCAGCTTGTGAGCCGCCATCGCGATCACCACCGCGTTGTCGCCCGACAACACGACGTCGATGAGAATGATTTGCAGAATGGACAGAACGAGCTGAAGCGTCATGGTCGCGAGTAACTCTTGAAGAAGGCGGGATTTCAGGGGCGGGTAAGATAGTCGGCCGGCTCGCCCGCGAGAAGTTGCCGAATCTCTTGTCGTTGGCGGTCGAAGGTCGAATCGTCGAGCACCGGTTGCAATCTCGACGTGGGCAATGCCACCGGCAAATCGACCCAGCTTTTGCAGCCGGCGAAGTGCGGTGAGTCGGCGATCTCGAACGGTGTTGGTCGCCGATAAACACGAACGGTCAGCACGAATAGCCCCGGTGAGCGGTAGTGGAATCGCTGCTCAACCGTGGACTCGGACCAGACATGACGTCCGCTGAGCCGAGCCAACGCCGCACGGTCAAGCACCTGCTGCACGTCCTCGACAACGGCATACAAATCCAATTCATGCCCGCGAGGCTCGCCGCGAGATTGCAGGTCATCGAGCAACGGCCAAGCATCCGGGAGGATTTCGTCTCGCTGCTGATGAAACCCCGTGGGGAACAACCAGAACTCGCGATGCTCAACACGAAAACCTTCGCGGCCTTCGTGAATGCCTCCCTTGCGAAGGATCAGCGTCTGCCGGCCGCTCGCCAGTGCGGCGCAAACGACGGCCCACTCTTTGAACGCGAATCGGGTTTCCGGCTGCATGACGAGCACCACTCCCGATCACTTCTTTGCGTTCTGCTTGGCAACTTCCAGCCGAGGCTTGGCTTTCTCGGCCCACTCGCTTTTCGGGAACTTCGCGATCAGCATCTCGTAGTCGCGGACCACCTGCGGCCAATCGCCGAGTTGTTCGTCGCACGCGCCAGCTTGAAAGAGCGCGGGCGCTTGCCACTCCGGGAAGTCGTAGAGAACGTCCACTCTCAAGTATTTCTGGAGCGCGGTTTTGTAATCCTTCTGCAAGTAGTACGTCTCAGCAATCATCAACAGTGCCTTGGCAGCAGTCTCGGTGCGATCGCTATTCGGATC
>CAZILR010000524.1:0-4609 GCA_964539995.1 uncultured Planctomyces sp. | reverse complement strand
CGCTGCATCCTTCCGAAGTTGGGATAGAACGGAAAACGGACATCGGGATAGTCGGTCTTCGTCTCCTCGGCGAACATCGAACCGTCGGGCATCCGCTTGTGTTCGAGCTTCTTGTGATACCAGACGGGAAAGCCTTCGCCACCGTTCAGAAACGGTTGCCCGTGCGGCCAGTAAATGTAGAACGCCTTGCCGACGAGAGCCGATCGTGGGACCGCGTGGCGATGCTGTGCTCGGCGGTCGTTTTCCCACAGGCGGCTGTCTTTGCTTTTGGGGCTGTTGTCCCCCAGCATCATGAACTCATCTGGGCCAAGCTCGAATCGAGCGTCGCGGCGACAGGCCTGATACGACTTCCACCAAGCGGCGGGGTTGCTCAGCAGGTGTCGCAAATGTTGATGCGATGAACACGGCGACCACTCTTCGAGGTGCGAACTGAACGGTGAAAAATCCTGCGACTGCTGCTCGTGACTACTCTGGTAGTAAATGTCTCGATGAATCTGCAAATGCGAGACTTCAACATTCAAGCCGCGAGCCGCGATGCCGATCGGCGTCAAATCCTCCTCTTGCGGGCCAAGGTTTTCGACCTCCGACAGCGGGTACTCCGACTTGCCGCCGAAGTCGACCAGACGACCGTCGATCCACAGACAGAGCCGCTGATCGACATTCGCGAACTCGACGCGGTGGCTGCCGGCACCTTGCAGAGCGGTCGTCGCCTTGGCGAGCACTTCTTCTTCCTCTTCGCTGCGATTCAGCCAGACGACGCGCGACAATTGTGCTTCGCCAGTGCTCGGATTGATCCGGCAGCGGAAACGATGCACGCCTTCGTTGAGCTCCAGAAGCAACTCCGAGGACTCCGAAAGCTTGTCGATCTTCACATTGCAGCCGAGCGTCAGATCGCCGACCCAGAAGTAGCTTTCAGGATCAAAGTCCTGCGCCGAGGAAAAGGCGTTGTAACCACAGAAATCCGTGATCAACTGCGGTCGCGGAGTTTTCAACGCGGCGGCCCCGTTGCCGCCGAAGTTGTTAAGCCGCTCGCCGTCTTCGCTCTTGAGAAGCGTCCGCCAGATTTCCGGCGTCGGGACAAAGTGCCGATACCGTAGCCAGTGCTGCTGTTTGCCCTTCGAGTCCACATCAGTCAACCCGAACGAGTGCTGCTTGTCTTGCTCCTTCCAGCCTTCGTCAGTCTCTCGCCAGCCAGCGACTTCAACCGCCGAAGCCGCGCCACCGGTCGCGGCCGCCTCTTGATCAAACCGATCTCCGTCGTTTTGTGCGACGGCGGCCCAGCGCCGCGGCCAACCTTGGTCGATCAGCGGCTGCTCAATGTAGTCGTTGTCATGCACCAGAATTTGAATCTCACGCTGCTTGTTCGGGTCGGCTTTGCGGAGAATCTTCATCTCGCCGCCGCCCGGTTCTGCTCGGTACAGATCCCCTTGGTGGATCATGAGTGTTTCGTTTGGCAGCCCCACCAGCCGTTTGATGTAGTTGACCTTGGGCTCTTCGGGGTACTTGAAGACGACAACGTCCCAGCGTCGCGGCTCCTTCAGTTCAAATGGGAATTTGTTGACCAAAATGCGATCGCCGCGAAAGACGGGCGCGTTTTTGATCGCGTTCGGAGCGCGGCAATTCGGACACAGCGAGCTTTCCAGCCGTCCCGTCAAATAGTTGCCGTCGCGATCCAGTTCCTCACTGGCTCCGATCGTGATCAGATGCCCGCACTGCGTGCAGGTCGCTTCTTTGTGCCGGCCGTACAAGGTCGGGGCCATCGAACCGGTCGGGATCACGAACGCCTCGGCCTCGAAGGCTCGAAACAAGAACGCCAGCAAGAACGCGACCGCGATGGACTCGATCGTCTCACGCATACTCTCTTGCTTGGCGGGCGGTTTCTTGGACGCAGGATCGGTGGACCCCGACTTGGCGTTGGCCGAGGGCGTCGATGGAGTGTTTGTCGGTGCGGTCATGCGTGGGGAGTCTGGCTTCAAGAAGAGGAAATAAAGTTGCTCGCGCGAAGATTTCAAAGCCGTACCGCGACCGTCAGGGAGCGGCCAGTTTCCGGGGCCTGGGCCGCTCCCGGACGGTCGCGGTACGGCAACAGACGAGCGGTTTGAGGACATTTGAGGTCAGCGAATGTATCGAATGCGTCCCCAGTCGGGAACGCGGATATGCCACTCGGCGGAACCGAGTTTGATTCGTCCCGGCCGTGACGGCAGATGCACCAGAAACGGCTTACCGATCAACATGTTGTCGCGAACAATCGCGTCCGCCCAACTGCGGCTGTCGAGCGAAACCGGGCTGTTGTCTCCCAGAAAAAAGTACTCATCCGGGCCGAGCCGGTAGGGTTCGTTGATGCCGTGCCGCCCGTCGCCGCGCGTGTAATACACGTCTCGATACAACGTCAGATCACTGACCGAGACGAGCAGATCGCGAACGCCAAACTTCGCCGGCTCGCCTGAGGCCAAGTCCTTCGCCGTGTCGTGCCCATTCTTGACGGGCAAAGCCAGCGGTTCGAGCGACCGCTGAAAAATCACCTCGCCGTCGAGCGCGAACAGCAACTGCCGATCGAATAAGGACATCTCGACCAGTCTCGGACGCTTCCACATCGAGCCGCTCAGCTTCACTCGTTGTTCCGATTCTTCCTCGCCGTCCACGAACAGCCGCAATTCGCGCTCACCAGCCACGAGCCGGACTTCAAATGTCTGCACGCCGTCGCTCAGTGACCACGCCATCTCGCCACGACCGCTGTGCAATTCGATGCGCATGGCGAGCATCAAGTCTCGGACTCGATATCGCTGAGTCGGTTCGGTCAACCCGTTGTAGGCATATTCATCCGTCGGCCAGAGATGGGCTGGTCCTGCCAACGGCTGTGAGCCATCTCGCTTCGGAGCGTCGCCGGAGTACGTCACCCAACTCAGCCCATCTTCGGAAGTCGGTGACGGCAACTGGCCGGTGACGCATTCGAGCATGTGGCCTCGGCTGGCCCAGCGGTCAGCCAGCTTCCAACGCGACTCGTCTTCACCGGACGGCCGATGCTGATACGAGCAGATCGCCATCCGTGTGCTGCGTTGCTCCGCCAGATTCTTCCGGGCCAATTCTCCGTTGATCCAAACATCTCCGGCGCGGACTTGGATCTCTTCGCCCGGCAACCCGATGACACGCTTCACATACGCCTGAGTCGGTTGGCTGGGATTTTGAAAGACAACCACCTCCCACCGTTTCGGATGCCGGAGCAAATACGCGAACTTTTGGACCAGCAGTTGATCCCCTTCGTTGCGCGGGACACGCCCCAGATCAATTTTCTGCTGGCCGCAGTTGGGACAAGCGACCGGTCCGCTGGTGTCGTGGCCGTCTTCCACCGGAACACCGACGGTGAAGGGGAACCGGCATTCCGGGCAAACGACCTGCTTGTGGTAGCCCAACAAATACGGAGCCATCGAGCCGGTCGAAATGATGTAGCCCTCGACCGCGAACGACCGCACCATCAACACCGCCAACGCCAGCGCGGCCAGCGATTCGACGACGTACCGCAAACTGCTTTCGTGGCGAGACGTCGCGGCTTCAGGTTGTCGGGCATCGGCAAACATGGTCGGGAGTTGTAGTCTCCGACCCGCAACCGGCCAAAGGGGAAGTCGGTGAGTGGAATGACGAAGGACGAAATACCCAATGACGAAGGAGATTCCAATGACGAATGCCCAGTCGATCGATGGAATTCAATGACGCGAAATCGCAGCGAGTTCGTCCTCCGGATTTCGTCATTCTTTCGTCATTGGGTACTTCGTCATTCGTCATTACCCATCTCGCGTCGCGCGAGGGCTGACGCCTCAACCGTCTCCGGCTACGCTCCGCCATCATGAATTTCGCACTGCTGGGGGACGATGCGGCCGCTGTCCCATTGATTCAAGCCGCTCTGGCGGGCGGCCATCGCTTCGTCCGATCGGCATTCGCGGAGCGGTTGATCGCCGCGCACGCAGAACTCGCCACGATTCCCAAATGCTCGTGGGAAGATTTGCTGATCGACAACGACGTTGCCGCCGTACTCGTCGCGGGAGACAGCGACGACGTTCAGACCGCTGCCAAACAATTGGCCTCGGCCGGCAAGCCGCTGCTGATTGTCCCGCGACTCGCATTCGGTGCCGCGTGTGCCTACGAGTTGTCGCTGATCCGCGACGACTCGAACGTCCGATTGATGCCGGCATTCGAGCACCGCTTCGATCCGGAACTCGTCGCGCTGTCACAACGACTCGCGAGTGGCGAACAGGGAGTGATCCGCCGGCTGCAAGTGGATCGTGTGCTGACCTCGCCAACATCGTCGCTGACCGAACCAGAGATCAACGCAGCATCACTCGCGGATATCGATCTGCTGCAATGGTTGGGAGGCCGCTACGACCAGGTCACCGCGCAGCGTTCGGGACAGTCGGAACAAGGTTGCTCGCAGGCATCGCTGACTCTGGCCGGAGCCGGTCTGCCCGACGCGACTTGGACCGCACGACGTGGTTCGACCAACGTCTGGCGACTGACCGTCGAGACAGAACGCGGCCCAATCTCCCTCGAACACTCGACCAACCCGAAATCGCCAGCGGCCGTCATTGCCGCGTTTGTCGCGGCGGACACGCCGAAT
>CAZILR010000523.1:0-4613 GCA_964539995.1 uncultured Planctomyces sp. | reverse complement strand
TGGCCACGCTCGGCCGCCTTCTCGGCGAACTTCGTCAGCTCACGCTTGTGGAGCAGCAGTTTGCGAGTCCGCAACGGTTCGTGATTCTGCACGTTGGCCTGCGGATACTCGGCGATGTGGCAGCCGACCAGCCACAGCTCGCCGTTGCGAATCCGAGCGAACGCCTCGTCGATCGAGACCTTGCCGTTGCGAATGCTTTTGACTTCGCTGCCAAACAGCATCACGCCACATTCGATGTCGTGCAGGAGTTCGTACTCGTGCGACGCCTTGCGATTCCGGCAGACGACAGCGTTCTTGCCTTGTTCAGCATCGAGCTTTTTGGGGGACTTGTGACTCATGCGGGGATAGTAGTAGGCAGAAGGCAGAAGGCAGAAGGCCGTGAGTAGCGTTGTTCTCCACTGCCTACGGCCTTCCGCCGACTGCCTTCGCGTTTTCTTTCAAATGCTCCAAGCTCAGCCCGCCGACGATCACGCTGCTGACGTGCGGATTCGACAGCACGAATCGAATCGCATCCGCTGGCGGCAGATGGCCGGAGGCGAGACCTTTCTTGACGACGACACCGACTCCGCGACTCGCGGCCGACGTGATGACTTCGGCATGCGAGGTGTCGTGCAGGTGATACTCGGCCATCACGATGTCGGCCCAATCGAGCGCGGCTTTGGCACCGGACGGCGTCTTGCCAGAGAACCCGATCGCTCGGACGTAACCAGCGTGTTTCAGTTTTTGCAGAGTCGGCACGACTTCGGTCTGTTGCTGAATCGCGAGATCATCGCCGTTGGAATGCACGAAGAGGATGTCGAGCACCTCAGTTCGCAGTCGCCGCAAACTTTCGGCAACGCTGGCTCGCACGCCGACGGCGGTGAAATCGAAAGACGATTCGCCGTTGACGAATCGCTCGCCAACTTTCGTCGAGAGCACGAACTCGTTTCTCCGTAAGGCGAGGAACTTGCCGACTCGTTCCTCGCTGATGCCGTAAGCCGGAGCAGTGTCGATCAGGTTGATGCCGACATCGAGCACTCCGTTGAGCAAACATTCGACCGCCGCGTCATCTGGCAGATCGTAGGGGTGCGGGTATTTGACCTTCTCGTTTCGTCCGATCTTGAACGCCCCGAAGCCCAGCGGCGTGACGAGCAATCCGGTTTGTCCCAACGGTCGCGTTTGCATGTTCGTCACGCCGCTTTCGACCGAGTGACGTTTTCGACTTCACAGTCAGCCAACCATCGCGTCGTTGTTTCCCAAGGTGGCAAAGCAACTGCCGGCCGAGGCCAGTTGTGGGACAGGTTGGTTGAGTCCATTTCAGATTTGAGATTTGCCGTTTCCATCTGCTCAACCAACTCTGCCACCAACTGCGGGACCAGGGCCAGTTTCGTCGGCCATGCGGTCAGGCAGTTCCCCTCGCGGCGAACCTGCACCGACTCCGGTCGCTTGCCACCGGGGATGATTCCTTCCGCGCGATCGACGCGATAAGTGCTCCATTCGACGGACGACAGTTCGATGTTCGGCAACACGGCTCGTAACTCGTCGCGAGCGCAAGTCAGCAGCGTCCGTTCGTCACAGACGACGCCGTCCTCGGCGATCTGTCCGCCCACTTGCCAAACGGTTCGTCCGGTGGAATCCATTTCGGACGTGATCGTGACGCGCGTTTTCGCGCCGTCTACGCAGTGTCCTTGAAACATCGGCAGTTGTTTGCTGCGAAGCATGACCATGTGCAAAGGCCGGCGCTGCATCGCTTCGCCGGTCAGTCCAACGCTGCGTCGCAAGGCCGAGTTGCCGGCTCCAGCGGTGAAGACGACGGCTCGCGGTTGCAGCGTGAGGCTATCATCGAGTCGGATGGACGTGACAACGCCAAGCCCACCGCAGTCGAAGATGACTCGCGTGGGATCAACTTTCAACAACCGTTCCCGATTTCGAGTCGCCAGGACTTCGATCAAGCTGATCGTGGAAATGACTTGCTCCGGCAGCCGAGCCACCGTACCGGGGCAGCCGCGCAGGATCTCCGGCCGGTCAACAGCAGACACCGGTTGTGGAGCGACTCGCAACCCGAACTGCGCTCCCAACATTCCCAGCCGCGACGACAGCGAATCGGTTCGCCACAAGTAGCACTCGTCGGAACGTCGTCGCACGGCTCTGAGATTCGGCTCGCGTTGTCCGTCGAGACATTCGCGCCAGATGGCTGGCATCTCGCGGATGCTGGTCGCTGAGTTCGTCAGCAAACCTTGCAGCGTGTATTTCAATCCGCCGTGAATGATCCCCTGAGCGGCCACTGTCTGACCGGTCCCCAACGCGTTCGCTTCCAGCAACACGGCACGCTGTCCGCGCCGAGTTAACTCATCGAGCAACCACAACCCGGCCGCTCCGCCACCGAAGATCACGACATCCATGTCCACGAAAGTTCTCCGAATCGTGGGACAGGTTTTCAATCTGCCCGTCCCAAGACGCAGGTTGAAAACCTGCTCCACGAGAGGGCGGCGTTCTAGTTGTTCCCCCGCCGAGCGAGAAGACGAATCCACCGCGTCCGCAGGCCCGAACGGTTGCAGGATCGGCGGCCGTCCGTGATTCTGCGGCCCTAATTCGCCCTCACCTGGATGCGACTCAGGAGACCCCGGATGCGACGCGGTGCCACACCACTCATGCGAGCCGTGTTGATCGTGCTCTGTCTTCTGGGTTTGACCCACTCGCGGTCGTCCATCGCAGCCGAGTCGTCGAGTGTCGCACGCCCCAATGTCCTCTTCATCCTTTGCGACGACTTGCGGTGGGACTGCTTGAGCTCCGCCGGTCATCCGCATCTGAAGACACCGCACATCGACCGTCTGGCTCGCGAGGGGGTTTTCTTCAAGAACACGTTCTGCACGACGTCACTCTGCTCGCCGAGCCGAGCGTCGATTCTCAGCGGCTTGTACGCGCACGCTCACGGAGTCACGAACAACTTCACCGAGTACCCTGCCGAACTGGCCAGCTTCCCGCGACTGTTGCAGTCGGCCGGGTACGAGACCGGCTACATCGGCAAGTACCACATGGGCGAAGAGAACGACGAGAAACGCCCCGGCTTCGATTTCTTCGCGACTCACAAAGGGCAGGGGAAGTACTTCGACACCGAGTTCAACGTCGATGGCAAACGTGAGACGCTGCCTGGCTATTACACGCACGTCGTGACCGACTTGGCCGAGTCCTGGCTGAAGAAGCCGCGCACGAAACCGTGGTTGATGATGCTCGGCCACAAGGCTCCGCACAGTTTTTACTTCCCGGAAAAGAAGTACGAGCACGCCTTCGATCACGTCGATGTGCGATACCCGGACACGGCATTTCAGCTTGTCGGAAAGCCGACCTGGATCAAAGAGCGGCTGCCGACTTGGCACGGCATCTACGGCCCGCTGTTCGAGTGGCGGAAGAAGTTTCCCGATGACAGCCCCGCCGCCGTCAAAGATTTCGCCGCGATGACGCGAGCCTATTGGGGGACGATCCTGTCGGTCGATGACTCGGTCGGCAGGCTGTATCGGCTGCTGGAAGAGAGCGGCCAACTCGACAACACGATCGTTGTCTTCATGGGGGACAACGGCCTGCTCAACGGCGAGCATGGCATGGTCGATAAGCGGACGATGCACGAACCAAGCATCCGCATCCCGCTCATCGTTCGGTTCCCGAAACTCACGCCGATGCACTGTCCGCGTGTCGTTGAATCGTTGGTGCTGACCGTTGACATGGCTCCGAGTCTGTTGGAACTCTGCGGTGTCGAGTCTCCGAAAAACATTCATGGCCGCTCGTGGCGAAGGCTGGTCACACAGGGCGATCCTACTTGGCGACGCTCGTTCCTGTACCACTACAACTACGAGAAGCAGTTCCCGTACACGCCGAATGTCCGTGGTGTCCGTACCGACGAATGGAAGCTTGTCCGTTACCCACACGGAGACGGCAAGACCGACCGTCACATGGCCGAGCTGTATCACGTCGCCTGCGATCCCGACGAACGCTGCAACCTGATCGACGACCCGCGCTGCACCGGCATCGCCGCGCAGTTGCGAGCCGAACTCGATAGGCTCATGACCGAGGTCGGCATCACCCACGACAAGATGCCGCTCGACGAAGGGGTGAAACAACAACTGCCCGACCAGAAGATTCGGTGACACCGTGGGGCAGGTTTTGAACCTGCCCGTCCATCCGGGCAGGTTCAAAACCTGCCCCACGATTCAGTGGAGGTCTCGATGCCGATTAGCCGCCATGTTCCGCTCGCAGTCGTGCTTCTTGTTTTGACGGCCTGTCAGCCGCTGATCGCCGCCGATGATCCGAACCCGGAAGCGACTCGCCAGTACGCCGTCGCTTACGGCTTCCAGTCGAAAAAGCTGTTCGCGCAAGCGATGCCGCGTTGGACCGAGTTCTTGAAGGCATTCCCGCAGGACACGCGAGTTCCGAACGCTCACTACCAGCTCGGCGTTTGCCAGTTGAACGAGAAGAAGTTGCCGGAGGCAGCAGCGACGTTCAAGCTCATCCTGGCAACCTATCCGCAGTTCAAGCACCTCGACGGAGCGCAATTCAATCTTGGCCTGACGCTGTTTCAGACGGCTCAAACGTCAAAGCAACCGAACGACTTCAAGACCGCCGCCGCCGAGTTCGCCAAC
>CAZILR010000522.1:0-4615 GCA_964539995.1 uncultured Planctomyces sp. | reverse complement strand
CGCAGCGCGTACGTTCGGCCAGCCAGCAGGAAGATCGACTCGCGGTGTTCCGTGTCTTTTCCGGACTGCACCCAATTATCGACCAGCGGAGTCTTCAGATCGTTGATCCACAGCCGCGCGGCTTGATCGGTGCGGACAAGGAATTCGTACTCACCGGAATCGGGGGCCGTCACGGCACCTTCCCAGCGGATCGAGAACTCGTGCGGCTCCATCTTCTCGTCGTCGGGACTTTTGTCTTTGAAGTCAAACGCGACGACGGGATCGACTCGCTCGAATGCCCGTGCGTTGCCACGAAAGCCGCGGGCTTTGAAGTACTCGCCGCGCAGCCCCTCTTTGTCTTCGAGTTTTCCCGCGCCGCGAAAGCTGCCGACCAAATCGGCGATCGCGTTTCGATACTGCCGCACGGTCAGTCGCGACAACTCAACGCGCACCGGCTTGTTCCGAGCCTGAGCCGTCGGCGAATAAAACGTCTCGTGAATGAACTGCGAGACCTTGCGAGCCTCCTCGCCGACGATCGTCCCCGGCTTGTCCTCCGGCATCGTCTTGCTGATGTAGACCGCCAGCTCACCCACAGATCGCTCGCCGACCAACGGATGCGGATAACTTTCGAGCGTTCCTTCCCCCTTCGCACCGTGACAGGACGCGCAGGCTTGCTGATAAATTTGCTCGCCCGTGCGATCGGCTCCCCACACGAACGAGCCACACAGAACAATTGCCCAAGCACAGAGCGATCGTCGCCAGCATTTCAGGTCAGCAATCATGACACCAAGCGGGATTGGAAGGAGGGAGGCGGGCCGTTTGACGCGGTGAAGTCGAAGCATCTTAACCCGTGGCCGCCTCGTGTCGAGCGGATGCTCGCGGGAGACCCGTAGGGTGGGTCAACCAACGGGCGACCCACCGATTTCATCTGTCATTCTGGTGGGTCGCCCGATGGTTGACCCACCCTACAAGTTTCCAATGCTTATGAATTCGCCTCCTCGCGGGACTACGCCAGTTGCTTGTGGAAGCGGGCCACACTAATCGACAGCACGACGAGGCTACAGACCACCAACCCGATGAGCTGCGACCACAGATCAATCAGGTCAGCTCCACGGAGCACGATGCCGCGCAGAATCTCCACGAAGTACGTCACCGGAATGCCGAACGAAATGCAGTACAGCGGCAATGGCATCTCCTCGCGAGGGAACACGAACCCGCTCAGCAGCACCGACGGCAGCATGAACAGAAACGCGAACTGCATCGCTTGCAGTTGCGTCTTCGCCAGCGTCGAGACCAGCAGGCCGAGGCTTAAAGCACAGACGAGGAACAGGCTGGCGAGGCCGAACAACAGCAGCAGGCTGCCGTGAATTGGAACTCCGAACACGAACACCATCACCGTCAGCACGATCAACATTTCCAGGCTACCGATGACGGCATACGGAACCATCTTTCCCAGCAGCAGAGCCACGCGGCCAACCGGCGTCACGAAGAGTTGTTCGAGCGTTCCTTGTTCGCGCTCGCGCACAATCGCGAACGACGTCAAGAACAGCGTTACCAACTGCATGATGATCCCGACCAACCCCGGCACAAAGAAGTGCGAGCTTTCGAGGTCCGGGTTGTAAAGCAGTCGTGGCCGAATCTCGATTGGGAACGCGACGCGGCCGGCTGAGTTTCGTGCAGGGACTGCGGGCAACGTTTCCGCGAAACCGCGAGTGATGCGACTCGATAACGCCGTCCCCAGCAGGTTCGCCGAGTTGAGCGCCGTCGTCGCGACCGTCGAATCGCTGCCGTCGATCAAGACCTGCACCTGAGCCTGTCGGCCGCTCAACAAGTCGTCCGAGTAATCCGGCGGCACGCGCACGCCGACTTTGGCTCGTCCCGACGTCAGCGCCCGCTCGAACGATTCGTCATCGAACACTCGATCGACGATCGTGAACGTGCGCGTGTTCTGAAATGCTTCGAGCAACTCGCGAGCTTGCCGACGGCCATCCAAGTCGTACACGACCGTCGGAATGTGCTCGACATCAAGTTGAATCGCGTAGCCGAAAAGAATCGTCTGGATCACCGGCACGACCAACATGAAGAAGATCGTCGAAGGTTCGCGCCGAATGTGCGAGAACTCCTTGAGCAACATCGCCAGCAAACCCCAGAAAGGACCGCTAGTCGGCTGAGCCGTAGCCCGGACGCCCACGTCCGGGGTCCGTTCGGCCATCGGCGTCCGAACGACGGTTTCAATGTCAGCCGCCTTCGTTGAGATCCCGGCCAGTTGACGCTCCTCCGCCGCGCGAGTCAGTGTGACGAAGACGTCCTCCAAACTTGGCGTGATCGGTCGGATCGTTGCCGACTCCGGTGTGAGATTGAGTCGCCGCAACAGTTCCGATTCGCTCACTTCGTTTCGAGCCAGCAGATGGATCGTCTGTCCAAACAGAGTCGCATCGACCACGCCGTCGAGACGTCGTAGCTCGGCCAAGCGAGCCGTCGGCGAAGCCACCTCCAATTCAAATCGTCTCGTCCCCGGCGGCGTGACATCGGGAAGCTGTTTGAGATCATCCGGCTCGCCGCAGACGATCAGCCGTGACGAATAAATGTAGCCGACCGAGGTGCAGCGCTCCGCCTCGTCCATGTAGTGCGTCGTGACGAACAGCGTCACGCCTTGCGCCGACAACTGAAACAACAAGTCCCACAACGACCGCCGAGCCACCGGGTCAATGCCAGCCGTCGGCTCGTCGAGGAACACGACGTCCGGCTCGTGAATCAGCGCGCAGGCCAACGCGAGTCTTTGCTTCCAGCCACCAGAAAGCGTTCCGGCCAACTGATCGAGCCGATTGCTGATGCCGGTCAACTCCTGCACCGCTCGCGATCGTTCCGCCAATCGCTCTGGGCTGAGACCGTAAATCCGGCCGTAAAATTCGAGGTTCTCGCGCACGCTCAAGTCGGCATACAGGCTGAAGCGTTGCGACATGTAGCCGATGCGCCGCTTGATCGCTTCCGCCTCGTGGCTGGCATCAAAGCCGAGCACCGTCGCTGCACCCGACGACGGCCCCAACACGCCGCAGAGCATCCGAATGATCGTGGACTTACCGCTGCCATTTGGTCCGAGCAACCCAAAGATCGCTCCGCGCCGCACCTGAAAGCTGACATCGTTGACCGCGACCAACGAGCCGAACCGCCGCGACAGATGTTGCACGTCGATGACGACGGGGTCCGTCACAATGCGACTCCGAATTCGACGAGTGTGAATGACGAATTCCGAAAGACCCAATGACGAAGGAATGACGAATCGCGAATGACGAAATGAACTGCAATCCATAAGTCGCCTGCCAGCGAGCGGACTTCGTCATTCGTCATTCGGGCTTTATTCGTCATTGGGTACTTCGTCATTCGTCATTTCCCCATCCACACATCCGCCGACATGCCCGGCCGCAGCCGATCCAGGCCCGATTCCAATTCCACTTTGACGCGGAAGACTTGCTGCGACCGATCCTCCGGCGTCTGCACGTTGCCCGGAGTGAACTCCGCTTGTCGCGAGACAAACGAGATGCGGCCGGCGAAGCGTTCGTTCGGGTAACTATCGACCGACACGGAAACGACGTCGCCAACCTTCACGAAGAGTCGGTTCTCCGGGACGTAGGCTCGCACCCACAAGTGCGTCGTGTCCATCAGCGACACGGCCGGCGAGTTCGCAGCCACTAGGTCTCCGGGCTGCAACTCGACCGCCTCGACCGTCCCATCGACCGGAGCTTTGATGACCAACTCCTCCAACTGCCGTTCGATGATGCCGACCGCCGCCGTCGCCGCCTCGACCGCCGCACGGGCCTGAGCTTTCTCCTCGTCGCGAAAGCCATTCTTGCGCAGCAGCCAGATCTGATTCGCCTCGTCGAGCTGCGCCTTGGCTTCGTCCAATTCCTCTTCGCGAGTCCCTTTCTTGAGCTTGTTCAATTCTTCCTGCTGAGCATCGACTTTGGCCCGCGCGACTCGCAGTTCGGTGTCGGCCTTGTCCAGGTCGTCGCTGGTCGCCGCCTGCTTGGCGAACAGGGTTTCAGCTCGCTGATGCTTGAGCTTTGCCAGCTTCAACTCGGCATCAGCCAGATCGAATTGCTTCTCAGCGGCCGCGATGTCCTCGTCGCGCGGCCCTTTGACGAGCTTCCGCACCAGCGCGTCGAGTTGGTCGTGCTTGGCCTTTGCCTGAGCGATCTCCTCCGGCCGAAAGCCATTCGTGACTCGATCCAAGTCCGCCTGCACGCGAGCCAACTCGCCGCGAGCCTGCGCGAGCTGCTCGCGCAATTGAAACGGCTCCAACTCAATCAGCGGGTCGCCGACTCGCACCGCTTGCCCTTCGCTGATCCGCACACGAGCCACTCGCCCGCCGACGCGCGACCCGATGCGAATTTCATCCGCCTCGATGTAGCCAGACACCTTCAACGCTTCGCGCCGCTGCTGGCTCCAGACCAGCACGGCGACCAAGATCGCAGCGAGAGCACCGGCGGCAATCAATCGTTTCGGCATGTGGAACTCATTTCGTAGGATGGCCGCCCTCGGCCGTCCTGTCTCGTTTCGTTCGCAAGCCACGGACGGCCGAGGGCGGCCATCCTACCGTCCACTTTCAGCAATCTTCAGATACACCGCCCGCGCGGCT
>CAZILR010000521.1:3168-4624 GCA_964539995.1 uncultured Planctomyces sp. | reverse complement strand
GTTGGCGACGCTCAAGCGGCTTTGCGACGAGTCGCCACGGCCGGTGGACAAAGTCGCTTCCGACACGCCGCGTTGGCTGAGCGATTTGATCGCGAAGTTGCTGGCGAAGAATCCAAACGACCGAATCGAATCGGCTCGCGAAGTCGCGCAGTTGATGGCACGGGGAAGCCAGTTTAACCCCAACGCCATCGGCGTGGGCGAAGACAAATTGGCGAGTTTGCGTGAAGACACATTCGCGCGCACGCCGTTGGCGTTGCGGTTAAACGGTCTCGTCGGCAAACGCACATGGGTCGCTTGCGCTGCGCTCGGCGTCGTGGTCTTGCTCGGCGGGATTGTGTTCAAGCTGAAGACCAAGAAGTTCGAGCTGACGGTGGAGGTTCCGGATGCGGCGGAGCGACAGGCTCAGGACACAACTAAGGCCGAGACGCGGCTCGGTCAGGAGACCGGCCACAGCGCGAACACGATGAAGTCCACCACACTGAGCGACGCGGACCCGAATCGTCGCGCGGTGGAGTTGTTGCGGGCGTGGGACTCACCGCCGGAGATCATGTTGGCAGGGGGCGATTGGCTGCGCGGGGACGCACTGCGCCAAGCTCCGTTGCCGAAGACGTCCTTCAAGATTCGGTCGATCAGTTTCCACGGAGCCGACGCGGATCGTCTCGGAGACGGACTGGCCGAAGCTCTCGCCGAACCGCTGCGCGGGGCGCGTGTCGATGAGACACTTTACATCAATATCAATGGGTTGAGCACCGCTGGCCTCGCCAAACTGGTCCGGTTGCCAGCGTTCTCGGAAGTCACTGCGCTGTACTTACATGGGGACCGTTTTGACGATGGCCTGTTTGCCGAAGCGGCCAAACTGCCGAAACTGACAAATCTCGACGTGAATGATTGCCGCCAAGTCACCGGGAAGGGGCTGTCGGCCCTGCGATCACTTCCGAATTTCAGCATTCTGTCGCTGGTGATTTGCCCCGTGTCGGCGGACGCCTTGCACGAATTGCGTGAACTGCCGCACCTGCAATATCTCAATCTCGATGGTGTGCCTCTGACAGACGCGCATGTCGCCGAATTGGCCGAGTTGCCGATCAGGGACATGATCCTGGGAAACACCGGCCTCGACGATCGTCAGGCCGAGCGGCTGGCTCGGAACGAATCGCTCAACAAGCTGGCGCTGTTGGGAAACGACAAGATCACCGATCAGTTGCTCCCCACGCTCAAGCCGTTCGCGTGGCTGCGGGAACTCGAATTCAGCGCGCCCGGCGTCACGGAAGCCGCCGCCGCCGAACTGCAACAAGCCCTTCCGAACTGCAAAGTCGTCTGGCGTCCGAAGCCAAAGCCGTAAGCGGAGTCGAAGGCGCAGAAACGTAGCCGTCATCGCTCCGCGTGACGAGCCGTTAGTGTTGGACACGCGAAAGGTTCAGAAACGGTAGAGGTGAGTTGCCCGAAGGCTCAACACCCC
>CAZILR010000521.1:0-3158 GCA_964539995.1 uncultured Planctomyces sp. | reverse complement strand
CGTTCGAGGTCTGTTGCCGGGAAGGCTCATCACGCGGAGCGATGATGGCTACCAAGGCCGCCGCCCCGCTCGCCTACGCCGAGATCACCCGACTTTTTCTCAAAAAATCCGGAACTCACTGCGCGATGTGGGTTCGGCGCTCGCATTGAGAGGGTGAAGGTTTCTTTTTCCGGTTTTTCGTGTGTTTTCAAGGGGCAGAATGATGCGTCTTTCATCTTGGTTGCGGGGTTTGTGGTCGGGGCGGTCGAGCGGGTTGAGGGCTTGGTCGGGAGACCGGCCACAACGGCTTTCACGGGCGCGGCGTGCTCGGTGGGTGGGGGCGGCGCGGGAGGCGGAGGTTTTGGAGATGCGGGTGGTTCCCGCCGTGATCACCGTCAATTCGCTGGCGGATACGAATACCTTCGATCCTGGTTCTTTTCTAATTCCGCCAGGAACCTTGAGTGACAATTTCCTGACGTTTCGTGAGGCGGTGGAGATCGTCGCCCGTGGGACGACCACCGGCTACTCGGTTTTGGAAAGTGCGCAGGTCGATTTCTCGTCACCGTTGGGGACCAATGACGTCATTCGATTTGCCTCGCATCTGACGGCGAGCGGGCCGGCGACGATTGCGGTGGTGGGAGGGCAGTACAACTTGCGAGGGGACTTCAAAATCGAAGGACCAGGTGCCGACAAGCTGTCCTTCGACGCGAATTTCAGCAGCCGTATCTTCCTTCAACAATTCGGCGACTTGGATGTGGGGATCAGTGGCCTGACGCTGAAGAATGGCAAAGTCAACGTGGGTGACGGCGGTGTGATTCACAATTCGGGAACGCTCAAGCTGACCGGTGTCACGATTCAAGGGGGGCAAGCTGAGAACGGGCAAGGGGGAGGGATCTTCAATCAAGGGACGTTGTCGTTGGAGGCGACGACGATCGCCGGTTGTTCCGCCCAACTTGGTGGTGGCATCGCCAATAATGGGACGTTGACCTTGGCGACGACGACGATCAGCGGTTGTTTCGCTCTCTTTGGTGGTGGGATCGAGAACACGGGGGTGTTGACCGTCAATCAAAGCACGTTTGAAAGCAACGCCGCGCGGTTTGGCGGAGGGATCCACAACGACGGCTCAAACAACATCGGCACGGTGACCGTGTCGAACAGCACGTTCGCGTCGAATCAGGCGATTCCAGAGACCAGCATTACCCTTGTTTCGGGACTCGGTGGTGGCATTGATAACCAGCGTGGCGCGATGACGGTGATCAACAGCACGTTCGTGGGGAACGCTGCGGTGAGTGGCGGCGTCATCACGGTCGTCAACCCCGGTGCGAGAGGTGGCGCGATCAACAACCAGGATCGCTTGAGTCTGATTCATTGCACGATCACGGGGAATTCGATCACGGCGGACGGCGGGGGGGCGGGAGTCTTTGGGAAATCCGGTGCCACCACGCGGATGTTTAACTCGATCCTCGCGGGGAACACGGTGGGGAGCACGACCACGCTGGATGATGTCTCGGGGCTCGTGAGCAGCGACTCGTTCGGCAATTTGACCAGCCAGACATCGAATCCGGCGGGGCTGTTTAATGGGAAGGGGAATTATCTGATTGGGTCGTCGCTGGTCCTGACGGCTCCGGCCACCTACCTCACGGATTTGTTTGATCCGCAGGGGTTGCGTTTCAATGGAGGTCCGACCAAGACGATTGCGTTGCGGAACGGGAGTTTTGCGATCGACAAAGGGTTCACCACCCAGTCACCCACGGGTGTGTCCCTGAGGATGTTGGATGCGAGCGGCACGGCGTTCAACTTGGCGTCCAACCCCAAAGACCAGCGGGGCGGGGTGATTCCGCGAGCGTATCGGCAGCCCGATTTGGGGGCGACGGAATTCATTCCGACGACGCTGGTGGTGGATTCGCTGGCCGACAATCTCGACACGCATGTCCCGGCGGTCACGTTGCGGGAAGCGGTGGCCTTGGCGAATGGAATCGCAGAGGACAACACGATTACGTTCCGTGCCGACGTGGGTGGCACGATCAAGCTCACGCTGGGGGAGTTGGCTCTGACGGACGTGGTGGGGACGACGCGGATTGTCGGCCCCGGCCCCAACAGTCTGGCCATCGACGGCAATCAGACGAGCCGAATCTTCCGCCTGGCTGGATCGTCGGAAAATAATCTCCTCGGCGCGAAGGCCGAGATTGCGGGGCTGACCATTCAGAACGGCAACGCGGCGGCCGACAATGGCGGTGGAATCGTTGCCTTGGACCGCAGTTCGCTGACCGTGTCGAATGCCACGTTCAAGAACAACCGCACGGCGAGAGACGGTGGTGGAATCGCCGCGAGTGGGACGCTGATTGTTGGGGGTAGCACGTTCGACGGAAATGTCGCCGGTCTGAGCGGCGGTGGGATCTTTGCGACTGGCAGTGGAATGAAATCCGTCTTCAACAGCACGTTTCTCCGGAACGCGGCGAACGGAGCGGCGGGGCCGGATCTCACTTCCGTAAATCCGAATGCCGTGAATGGCGGCGGCGGTATCGCAGTTCACGATGCCGACGCCCGCATCGAGAATTGCACGTTCACCGGCAATCAGGCGTTCGGTGTGGGGGGCGGAATTGCCGTCCTCAATCCAGGCAACCATGAGATCAACATTGTTCACAACACGTTGACGGGAAACTCGGTGGGCCTCGCAGGAGGCACTTTCGAGCCTTTTGCAAGTCGACTGAACAAATCGCTGTTGAAAGGGGGCGGTCTCTTCGCTCAACAACCAACCAAGAAAGATGCTATTGAGAGAGGAGAAGTCCGTGTCATCAACACGATCGTGGCTGGCAACCTCGTAGGTAATTTTGCGCTGGCAGACTATGGTGGACCGAGCTTTGAGGGTAAGTTCCGATTCGTCGAAGACGATGATAACAATGAGGTTTTCGTTGGTGGCAACGGCATGGTCCGCATCCAAAGCGTGATTGGCGGGGCTGTGAGCCAGATTCTCGCGGGGGGACTGGCGGACCTCGGTGGGCCGACAAAGACGATCGCACTCGTCAACAATTCCAGCAATCCCGCACTCGGCAAAGCGGCGCTGGACGACAATCAAAGGCTTATCACGGCTATCGACCAGCGTGGGTTTGTCCGCAGCTCGACTGCGCCGAGCATCGGGGCGTTTGATGTGGCGACCATGATTTCCGGCTAATCACCTA
>CAZILR010000520.1:0-4630 GCA_964539995.1 uncultured Planctomyces sp. | reverse complement strand
TGGCCTCGGACTGGAAGGTGATCGTCTTCGTCGAGCCGACGAGTTAGTTGACGCGATCCGACGTCGAGCATTTGTTCGCCGTCATTCGCCGTTTGAAATCCGCCGGACTCGGCGTTGTCTACATCAGTCATTTTTTGGAAGAGATTCGGCAGGTCTGCGATTGCTACGCCGTGCTTCGCGACGGCAGTTCGGTCGGTAACGGCGAGTTGTCCGAGACGACCGACGCCGACATCGTTCGCTTGATGGTCGGCCGCGATGTTTCCGAACTGTTCCCCTTGGTACCGCATTCGCCCGGCGAGGTCGTGTTGCAAGTAAGGAGCTTGTCGGGCCAGTCGTCTCCCAGCGACGTGAGCTTTGAGCTGCGACGTGGCGAAATCCTCGGCATCGCCGGCCTGATCGGGGCAGGACGAACCGAACTGCTCCGCTGCTTGTTCGGCCTCAATGCGGTTGTGCGGGGCGAAGTCGTCACCGTACCGCGACCATCAGGGAGCGGCCCGGTGAAACGCGGATGGCCGCTCCCTGACGGTCGCGGTACGGATCGCCGAATGGGCCTCGTTTCCGAAGACCGCAAGACCGAGGGACTCGCGCAGTCTCGTTCAATCGCCGACAACATGACTTACAGCCGCTTGAAACCGTACTCGCGCTTCGGTTGGCTGAATCTCGCTCGTCGCCGCACGGCCGTTGTCGAGTGGATGCGACGCTTGCAGGTGAAAGCCGCGTCACCAGAGCAATCGGTCGGCGAACTCTCCGGCGGCAACCAGCAGAAAGTCGCGATCGCGCGTGTGCTGCATCAAGAGGCCGACATCTTGCTGCTCGATGAACCGACACGCGGGATCGACGTCGGGACCAAATCGGAAATTTATCGGCTGATGGGAGAGCAGGCGGCCGCCGGCAAGGCGATCATCTTCGTCAGCTCGTACCTCACCGAATTGCTGGCCGTGTGCGATCGTGTGGCGGTGATGTCGCGCGGTCGATTGAAAGAAATCCGCGCAGCGAAAGACTGGACCGAAGAAGCCGTGATGGCAGTGGCCGTCAGTGTGAACGAGGCCGTGGCCTGACCACGAGGAAGTCCGATGATCGAACCGTCAATCACTCAGCCAACGTCCGGAGATACGGCGAAGTTCCGCCGAACCTGGAACCGTGTCTTCAATGTCCTCGGACCTTTCTTGGCATTGGCTGCCGTGGTTCTTTTCTTCGCCATCGCCGACGTCTGGATGAACAGTGATAAGGCCACATTCTTGACGGGCCGCAATCTGACGACGATCTCCTCGCAAACCGCAACGGTTGGCGTTGCCGCACTGGGCATGACGATCATCATCATCGCCGGAGGCATCGACCTGTCGGCCGGAACCGCCATCGCCCTCTGCGCGACCGTGCTGGCCTGGAGCTTGAAGGAAGACCTCGGCCCACGCTGGCTCGCGGGCGTAACGACGACTGCCGTGGCGAAATCAATCAACGACGCCAAGAGCGATTTGAAACGGATCGAACGCGAGATCGAGTCGATGGCCGGAGGCGAGGTCGCTCCACCGCAAGTCGCGGCCAAGCTGATGGCCAAGAGTGACACGGAGGAATCGATTCGACAGCACGAGCGACGACTCGCCCAATTGAAGTCGTTGTCGGCTGCGGTCGCCGTTGTGATGTCGCTGGCGTGCGGCGCGCTCTGCGGGTTCGCAAACGGTTGGTTGGTCAGCTATCTGCGAGTCGTCCCGTTCATCGTCACGCTGGGGACCATGCAGTTGTATCTGGGATTGGCCAAGCAGATTGCTCACGAGACGACCGTGCGGCCGGATCGATTCAGCCAAGTCTCCGATGGGCTGGTCGATTTGCTCAGCGTCCGTGCTGACGCCTTATGGCTGGGCCTTCCGAGTGGCGTGTGGCTGACGCTGCTGCTCGCGGCTGTGCTTGCAGCCGCCCTGCATTGGACGGTCTTCAGCCGTTACGTCTTCGCGCTCGGCTCGAATGAAGCGACGGCTCGGTTGTGCGGCATCAACGTCCGCTGGAACAAGATCGCGGTCTACACGCTGAGCGGCCTGTTCGTCGGCATCGCCGGCGTCTATCAGTTCTCGCGGCTGACCGTCGGCAATCCGACGTCGGGATCGGGACTCGAACTACGAGTCATCGCCGCCGTCGTCATCGGCGGAGCGAGTCTCAGCGGCGGACGCGGCTCGGTGCTCGGCACGTTGCTTGGGGCACTCATCATGTCGGTCATCTCCAACGGCTGCACGATGCTCGGTTTGCAAAACCCCGTCCAAGATATGATCCTGGGCGTCATCATCGTCGCGGCGGTCACGCTGGATCAATTCCGGCAGAAGGCCGTCAGCCGATAGCCGTCAATCTTTTTCCGAAATTGGAATCGACATGCGAAACATCTGGAGAATGGCGGTCGTGGCAGTGATCGTTGCCGTTTTGATTTCGGACGCCCACGCTGCTGATCCGGCTCCGAAGTATGCCGAGCATCAAGACCTGTCGTACTTCGTCGAGAGCAGCGGCCAAAAGCAGCCGATCAAAACTCCCGCCGATTGGGCCAAGCGGCGTGAACACGTTGCGGCTTGGATACAGACGGTCATGGGGCCGCTGCCAAAGCCGGAAAAGCCAGTGCCGCTCGACGTGAAGGTCGAGGAAGAGGTCGCCGTCGGTGAATTGACTCGCAAGAAGATCAGCTATCACACCGACTCGACCGATCGTCGGGTGAAGGCGTTTTTGTTTCTTCCGAAAGTTGGGAAGGCTTCCCAACCTGCCATTCTCTGTCTGCACCAGACGATCGGCATTGGAAAGGGTGAACCGGCAGGGCAGGGCGGTAGCCCCAACCTGCATTACGCGCTGCATCTCGCGCAGCGCGGCTATGTGACGCTCGCCCCAGATTATCCGAGCTTCGGTGAATACCCGTTCGACTTCGCTCCGGCTCACGGCTACACGAGCGGCAGCATGAAGGCGATCTACGACAACATCCGCGCGGTGGACTTGTTGCAGTCGCTGCCGGAAGTGGACAAGGACCGCATCGGCTGCATCGGCCATTCGCTCGGCGGGCACAACACGATGTTCACGGCGTTCTTCGAGCCGCGCATCAAATGCCTCGTCTCGAACTGCGGCTTCACTCGATTTCACAAGTATTACGGCGGAGCGTTGAAAGGTTGGACGAGTGCCCGGTACATGCCGCTGATTGACTCGCGGCATCACAACAGCCCAGACGAAGTCCCATTCGACTTTCCAGAGATCGTCGCCAGCTTTGCCCCGCGTCCATTCCTCGCCAGCAGCCCCATCGGCGATAGCAATTTTGAAGTCAGCGGCGTGAAGGATTCCATCGCCTCCGCGAAACCGATCTACGAATTGCTTGGAGTAGGTGATGCTCTGCAAGCCAACTACCCGAACTGCGCTCACGACTTCCCCGAAGACGTTCGCAAAGTGGCGTACGATTTTTTTGACAAGCATCTGCGCGGCAAATGAAGTACGCAGACCGCCGGGTTGGGACGAGTCATCGAGTCCACCAACCCCTGATAGTTCGTGGTGAGTCTCCATTTGAAAAATGAGCTAGCCGTGGTTGAGCCCCTCGCCGGCCACCGGTTTGAGACTGTTAGATTCCTCTGGCAACGAATTCGTAAAAATGTTCACAAGTGGAATGACAATCTGAAACCTGGGCGTCAATGTGAGTACTCAATTTTGAACGAATTCGCAGTGAAACCGGTGATTGCTCATTTCTGTGATTGTTCTGCATACCGTGCCTTGGTCGAAGCGATCCTGGGGGCCAATCATCACTCGCACAATCGCTGCACGAACTTTCTCCTCCACCGGGAAATGATCGTGACAGGCAAGACTCTTTTAGTAATCGGCCTCGTCAACTTGCTTGAAAGTCGTTGACACCCATCACCAGCGTAGTTCGCTGGGCGGGATTTTTTTCGTGTTTCGCTCGACGCTGATGATCCGTCCGTCTGAAACATGCACCACGCGGTCGGCCATGTCCGCGATGGCCGCATTGTGCGTGATGACCGCCGTAGTCGTACCGAGTTCCCGATTCACGCGCTGGATCACCTCCAACACCACGATCCCCGTTTGAATGTCGAGTGCTCCGGTCGGTTCGTCGCACAGCAACACGTCCGGTTGCTTCGAGACGGCGCGAGCGATCGCCACTCGCTGTTGCTCGCCGCCGGAGAGTTGGGCCGGGAAGTGATCCAGCCGGTGGCCGAGGCTGACCAACTCCAAAGCATCTTTCGGCACCATTGGGTTCTTGGCGATCTCGGTCACAAGTGCCACGTTCTCACGAGCCGTCAGGCTGGGGATTAAGTTGTAGAACTGAAACACGAACCCGACATGGTTCCGGCGATAGCTAGTCAACAGCGCGTCGTCGTCGCTCGTGAGGTCTTTGCCGCGATATGACACATGCCCGGCCGTCGGTACGTCCAATCCGCCGAGAATGTTCAGCAGCGTCGATTTGCCGCTGCCCGACGGGCCGAGCAGCACGATGAATTCCCCCTCGTACAAATCCAAATCGACGCCGCGCAGGGCATGCACTTCGACTTCGCCCATGCGGTACACCTTCGTGATGCCGCGAGCTTGATAGACACTGGTTTGGGAATCGGTCGCACTCATGGTTCGGGTTGCAGTTCGACAAGCTCGTCGCGTTGGTGATGCCGCG
>CAZILR010000519.1:0-4631 GCA_964539995.1 uncultured Planctomyces sp. | reverse complement strand
GGCATCCGGCGCGTTATTGACCGCCGTGACCGTCCCGCTGACGGTCGCCGTGTCGGTTCCGCCATTGCCGTCGGAGATCGAGTAAGTGAACGACGCCGGCCCGTTGTAGTTCGAGGTCGGCGAGAACGTGAGTTGCGTACCCGCTCCGTTCAACGTGACGCTGCCGTTGGTCACCGCGACGGCCGCACCGCCGGCGGTAATCGCCGTTCCGTTGACCTGCGTGATCGTCAGCGTGTTTCCTTCAGGATCGGTGTCGTTGGTCAACACACTGATCGCAACGGGCGTGTCCTCGGCGGTCGTGAAACTGTCGTTGACCGCATCTGGTGCGTCGTTGACCGCCGTGACGGTGCCGCTAACGGTCGCGGTGTCGGTCCCACCGTTGCCGTCGCTGATGCGATAAGTGAAGGAGGCCGCGCCGTTGTAGTTCAGGCTTGGTGAGAAGGTGAGCTGTGTTCCCGCACCGTTGAGCGTCACGCTGCCATTCGTCACAGCGACCGCCGCGCCGCCGGCGGTGATCGCCGTTCCGTTGACGTGCGTGATCGTCAGCGTGTTGCCTTCGGGATCGGTATCATTCGTCAGCACGCTGATTGCAACCGGCGTGTCTTCGGCCGTCGTGAAGGTGTCATTGATCGCATCAGGGGCGTCATTCACGGCCGTGACGGTTCCGCTGACGGTGGCCGTGTCGGTTCCGCCGTTGCCGTCACTGATCGTGTATGTGAACGACGCCGCTCCGTTGTAGTTTGAGGTTGGCGAAAATGTGAGTTGCGTTCCCGCACCGTTCAACGTCACGCTGCCGTTGGTCACCGCGACTGCCGCGCCGCCGGCGATGATCGCGGTCCCGTTGACCTGCGTGATCGTCAGCGTGTTCCCTTCGGGGTCGGTGTCGTTGGTCAGTACGCTGATCGCGACCGGCGTGTCTTCGGCTGTCGTGAAGGAATCGTTGACCGCATCCGGAGCGTCGTTGACCGCCGTGACAGTTCCGCTGACGGTTGCCGTGTCGGTCCCTCCGTTGCCGTCACTGATGCGGTAGGTGAACGACGCCGCGCCGTTGTAGTTCAGGCTTGGCGTGAAGGTCAGTTGCGTCCCTGCTCCGTTGAGCGTCACGCTGCCATTGGTCACGGCGACCGCTGCACCGCCGGCCGTGATGGCTGTTCCGTTGACGTGCGTGATCGACAGCGTGTTCCCTTCGGGATCGGTGTCGTTCGTCAACACGCTGATCGCGACAGGAGTATCCTCGGCCGTCGTGAAGCTGTCGTTGACGGCGTCGGGCGCATCGTTGACCGCCGTGACTGTCCCGCTGACGGTGGCTGTGTCGGTTCCGCCGTTGCCGTCACTGATCGTGTAGGTGAACGACGCGGCTCCGTTGTAGTTCGAGGTCGGCGAGAACGTGAGCTGCGTCCCGGCTCCGTTGAGCGTCACGCTGCCGTTGGTCACGGCGACGGCAGCACCGCCGGCGGTAATCGCGGTCCCGTTGACCTGTGTGATCGTCAGCGTGTTCCCTTCGGGGTCAGTGTCGTTGGCCAATACGCTGATCGCGACCGGCGTGTCTTCCGCCGTCGTGAAGGAGTCATTGACGGCGTCCGGGGCGTCGTTGACCGCGACGACGCTGATGGTCGCGGTTGCGGTGTTGCTGGTGGCATTGAGGTCGTCGCGCACGACGACGGTGATCGAGCGAGTTGTCGTGTTCGGGTTCTGGCTGCTGTTGCTGAAGCGAAGTTGTTCGATCGCGGTCTGGTAGTTGGCGATGCTCGACGAGCCGGTCAGGATCAACGTGGTGGAGGTCGAAGCCGCGTCGAGCGAGATGCCCGACGGCAGTGCTCCCGACACGCTCAGCAGGTCGCCGGTCTGCGGGTTGGTCAGCGTGATGGTGGCCCCCGACATGTTGGTGCTGTCGAGGTCGCTGATTTGTGAATCGGTGTCGGCGATGGCGACGGCGGCTCCGTCCTCGGTGAACGTGTTCGAGAACCCGGTCGGTTGAGCCGAGATCACGACGTTGTCCACGTTGAAGAATTCGTTGGACCCGCTGTAGCCGTTGGTCACGACGAACCGCACCTGCGTGTTGGCGTTGGCGTAGCTCTCGACGGAGTACGATCGTGAGCCGCTCGACGTGCCGTTGATGTTGGTGAAGGTTTCGAGCGTCGTCCACGAGCTGCCGCCGTTGCTCGAAATCTGCACGGCGATCGCGTCGGAGTTATCGACGCCCGTGCCGGTCGAGAAATCGAACGACAATTGCTGCGAGATGTACGCCGACGTGTAGCTCGACAGATCGATCGCCCGGCGGATGCTGACCCCCGTGCCGGAGGCCGTGTCGGAAATCTGCAACTGGCCGGAGACGATCTGCACGTCACCGGCGGTCGTGCTGTTCGCGCCGTCGCTGGGATCGTTCTCGGTCCACGATCCGTTCCACGGAATCTGGGGTGCTCCGGCGGAGTTGTTGTTGTAGCCCGAACTGAAATTGTCGGCGGCGGAGGCAGCGGTGCTGCTGGCATCCAGGTCAATGTCCGGCGGCACCGCGAACGTGATGTCGTGCAGGCTGATGTACTGCCCCGACGGATCGGACAGCCGCCCTGACCGATACACGATCGTTACCTGCGTGATGCCCGATTGATTGAACGTGAAGGTTGCGTTGCCGTTGGCCGAGGTGCTGCTGTTGCTCGACGTGCCCGTGACCATGTTGCCGGAAGTTGTGTTCGTCGAGCCGTTCGTGATCGACGACGGATTGATCGTCGCGCCGTTGTTCGCCGTGACGATGATCTGATCGGTCCACGAATCGAGGTCGATGTCAAAAATCGAAAAGCTGACGTTCGAGACCCCTCCCGGATGCGAGAAGTCGATGGTCGTCACGATTTGCTCGTCGCCGAGTGTTGTCTGGCTCTCAAAATCGACGGACAAAAACAACGATTGCTGCGTCGGTGACAAGCCGCCCGTATTCGTGGTCTCGTCTTCCGGGCTGCCGGACTCGAAGTCGTCCGTGTCTCCGGTGATCGTCAGGCTGATGGTCCCGCCTCCCACCGTGTAACTGCCGCTCAATGCTTCGTTGGTCCAATCGACCGAGTCCCAATCGAGAATCGCGAGCAACGATTGCCACTCGCTCTGCGTGATGGAGTCCACGGCGATCAGCGATTCAATCGTGCCGACCGTCTGCTCCAGCAGCCAGTCGCCGCCGAGTTGCGCGTGGCCTGTCGCATCGTCCGAGGCGGAGACGTCCGCTCCGGTGATTTGCGACAGGAAGTTCACCGCTTCTCGCCCAGCGTCTCCCGCCGCGAAGTCGCAGCCATAGACCAGAATGTCCGCATCCGCTCCGAGATGCTCGCCGATCTCCGCCAGCCGCCCGGCATACGCGCCGCTCATCGAATCGAGCGTCAGCATCGCCCGGCCGAGTTGCAACCGCCCACTGCCGCCGTGCGAGACCAGATGAATCGCGTCGATGCCACTGAGCGACCGCATCGTCTCGGCAATCCGCTCTAGTCCATCCTCACCTGCGTTGATCAGCACAACTTCGATCTGCCGGTACTGGTCGCCGTGTTCGAGGATGCCCTCAACGAGCTGCTCGTAACCCGCCACCGACGTATCCACGAACGCGACTTCGCGGCGCGTGACGACCGACTCTCTCCCGTCCCCCCACTGCGCTTGCCCCAGTGGTTCACGGGTCTCTGCACGACTGGATTCAGTTCCCGCCCCCGTCGCCGCATGAACCTCCGAGCGGAGTTCATCGCTGGTCGTCAACAACTGCTGAGCCAGTTCGTCGGTATTCAGCAACTCGGCATCGTTCGGCGCTTCATTCGGGTTGAGAGCCAACTCCAATTCGCCATCCAGCGGCTGCCCCACGAGGTCCGCGATCATCTCCTGAACATCGTCGAGCTTGTCGATCACCCGCACTTCGGCCGGTTCCGCGATGCTGTTCTCCAGCGGCATCGCCTCCTGCGCCGCGGCCGCCTGTTGCGCGAGTTCCGCGTCGGCATCCACCGGGGCCATAGGCCCCGCGTCGAACAGCAGTCGGTCTTCCAGACGTTCCAGCAACATCCTGCGCCGAGGAGCCGGCTCTGGTGGAGCCTTCTCCGGCGTGCGGAGGAGTCCATTCGCGACCAATGTTCGAAACAAATTCCGTCCCATGAGCCACCATCCAAGCGAGATGATCAACCTCGCGGATCGTTCCAGAAAATCAGATCAATCGGATTTGTCGTCACGAGACACGCGCAGAATCTGCGCGAACTGTGACGTCTCGGAAGCCATTCGGAACCGTAGGTTTCGCGACTTCAGCCTCCTTGAGCGAAGACCTTGCCGATCAACGAAACGCGGCCAGTCACGCAAGCCGTGTCGGTTGCAGCGGTTGTGTGGGAGGGGTCAGACATTGGGGTCAGCCGCGAAGCCGCAACGCAGTGCAAAGTTCCGAGTGAAGAGTGCAAAGTGAGGAATCGCGCCGCCAGCAAGTTCGTTTGCTCGACATTTTTCACTTTGAACTCTTCACTCGGAACTTTGCACTCTCAAACACTCCGCACAAACGCAATTGTCGCGGCGATGATTTCGGCTCTCCGGCGCGCGTGTTACCATCGCGTCGCAAATTCCTAACCCCCAACCCCTAACCCCCAATCCCTCCTCACATGGCACACTTCGATCACGGCTCCGCTCAT
>CAZILR010000518.1:0-4633 GCA_964539995.1 uncultured Planctomyces sp. | reverse complement strand
TTGCCGGGGTTCGTTTCGTTGATGAAGTCCGCAACTTGATCAACGTAGATCTTGTCCGGGATGCCGAGCATGTTGATGTCGGTCGTGGCGGTGACATCGAGGATCGTGGGGAAGCCCAGGCCATCGGCGATGTCCACCTCGGCGGTGGTTTCGATCCCCAGAATGCGGAATGAATCCAGGCCAGCGGGGACCGCCGCGAACGAGACGTTGTCGGCGTCGAGGAATCCGGCCGTGAAATCGTACGTTATCCCGGCTTCCAATCTCGCGGCCGGAGTTTCCAGGAAGCCGCCCGCTCCATCGCTGAGGTGCAAGAAGTAGATGTTGTCTCCGAACGCGGGGAGTTCGACGCTCTTGAAGTTGCCGGCATCGGGCGTGAAATAGTCGTAACCCTGAGCGATGGCCGGATCGCGGGCGACCGGTCCCGGAGTAACATCGACGAACACGAGCGTCCCGTCCTCTTCGACTTCATCCGGGAAGTCCGGCTCGAAGAGGAAGTACGCGTAGTCTTCGACTTCACCATCCTCGGCCAAGCCGATGGGACTGGTCACGCCGTTGGCCGAGGCACTGACGCGGAAGCGAGCGAACGTGGTCACGCCCGTCACGACATCCGTGGGGACGACGAAGGAAATTGTCCTCGCGCCGAATCCGAAGAACTCGGCAGTGATCTCGGCGTCGGTCAGAATTTGCTCGTCCGGGTCGAACACGCCGTTGTTGTCGTAGTCGATCCAGCCATCGACATACGCCGTCTGCTCATCGGCCAGTTGGCTGACGAAGATGGTCACGTCTCCTTGAAAGCCTGCCACGAGGGACGTGACACGCACGCCGTCTTCATCATCGGTGAAGCCGAAGTCGTCACCACCGGCTGGCGGCGAGGGCTGACCATCGAACTCCGCGTCGCGCCGGAATCCGAGCATCGGGCCGCGCCGGACATGCTGTGCTCCGGGCGTTGCATCCGGTTGCCCATCTCCCGCATCGGAATCCAGCAGCGTCCCGTAGCTATCGGGCGCGTCGCCAAAATCAAACGAGCGCAATTGGACCGGGTAGTCCTCGACTTCGCCGTCGGCCGCCGCGCCGAACGACTCCAACCCGCCCGCGCTGCTGAAACGAAACCTCGCGAACGTCTGATCGGCCGAGAAGAAACGAGTGGTGAAGTTGTCCGGGTAATCGAACGTCAGGTTGTTCACGCCGGGGACCAAATTCACATCGTTGAAGATCTGCTCGCCGCTGAAGGAACTGCTGTCAAAGAATTCGTCGCCATTGAAATCCAGCCATCCATTCAAGACCCCGGTGCTGGAGGCGATCACGCGCACGGTGATTCCCGTCTGTCCGAGCAGCAACGGGATCGAACCAAAGCTGACCGGATTGTTCCCCGCATCCAATTGAAACACGCCATCTTCGTCATCGCCGTCCACATCGGTGTCATCGCCATCGGCTGTGACCGTCGGTTGGCCATCGAGATCGGCGTCCACTCCGGAACCCAAAAACAACGAGGGTTGCAGTCCGGGCGTGAAAAGATCGCCGTCAACGATGTCATGCGAGGCCACGGGGAGGCCGAATGAACCGCCAATAGTCGTTCCGTAGAAGAGTCCTTGGGCATCTCCGAAGTCGCGCGGCGGGATCGCCACCGGCACGGTCAGATCCTCGACTTCGCCGTCCGTCGCGAAGCCACTGAAAGACAAGTTTTCTGAAGTCGAGACGCGGAACCGAGCGACGGCGTGATCCTGGCCTCGCGCGTCGATCGGCACGAGGAACGGAATCGAAGTCGTTCCGGGAGCGATTTCCAGTCCGTCGATGATCTGCTCGAATTCGTCGTCCCAATCACCGTCGCCATTGAAGTCCAGCCAAGCATTCACGAAGAAGTCGGAGTCGGGATTGGTTCCTGGCAGCGCGGTCACGGTGACATCGACTGAGGCGTTCTCACCCGCCACGAGTTCGGTCGTGAAGAGGATGCCGTCTTCGTCGTCCGGTTCACCTGCGGGATGCGAATCGTCGCCGTTGGCCAGCGGACTTGGCTGACCATCGAGTTCGGCATCGCGTTCCGTGCCGAGAATCGGCCCGACCGGGCTTATGAAGTGCCTTGCCCCGCCGGCTGAGAGTGTTGTCCGGAACGAATCGGGCGCGTCTCCAAGATCGAGACTCGGCCCTGGCAGCGGCGTGTAGTTGATTTCGACCAGTGTGAACGCAGGATTGTCTGACTCGTCCAGTAACAAGACCGGTGCAACCAGGTGGAATGTGTCCCCAGCACCAGCGGGATTCAGCGTCACCAAGCCTTGCAGCCGCATCGGAGTGGCGTGGTGATACACTCCGGCCCCAACACTGATGTAGAAGGACACATCGAAGAAGCTCGTGGCCGTCCCTGATCCGAACGGCGGTAGGTCGAGCCTGCCGGGTTGCGACTGTGTGTTCTCTTCGATTTCGCCGTGGCCGTAGTCATCAGCTCCGAACATCGACAGCAGGGCGACAAAGCCCAGCGGTGAATTGCCGAAGAAATTCGCCGGGCCGAGACTGAGGACCACTTCGTCGAGACCGTCGTGATCGCTGTCGTCCGCATCCCCAACTTCGGAAAGTTCCAAGGGGTTTAAGACGTCGAACAGCGTGAAGTGATTAGTGAATCCTTCGAGCACCAACGTGTGCCGAGTTCCGGTCCCGAATTCTTCGATGATCACTTGCAACAGCGCGTTGTCGTAGAACGCTGCCTCAACGGCCGGAGGCGGCAGCGATCCGAATTCCGTCGCGCCGATGTCCACTTCGTCCTCCGTGTCGCCATCGCCATCGACGAAGCGGTGGAAGCCGCGCTGATCCGGCTCGTCCAGAAATCCGAAGTCATTTTCGCCGAGGTGGTCATCCGGCGTATTGATCCGATCACCCGCGTCGATCAAAGGACTCCCGCCTTGTGGCAGATGCGTTTTGGTCGGACCACCGTTGTCCAATAAAGGCCCCAACAGCGGATTGATCGGGACCGCTGCCGTACCGACTTGATCGGGAACAAAGACGAACGCCGGATTGAATCCGAAGCTATTCTCGCCGTTCCCCACGAAATTGCCGCCGAAGCTGAAGAAATGCCCCGTCACATCTGTCGCGGCGTTCGCCGTGTTCCCAGCCACGACGGTGTTCGCGAGGAAGACCAACGGCAGCTCGGCCACGTCGCCCAAGCCGTCGCCATCGAGATCCTCTTGGCCGGGATTGGCGACGTTCACGGCATTGTCCAGGAAGTCGAACACACCGTCGCCGTCCGTGTCCCCTTGCTGGGCGGCATCGCCAATGCCGTCTCTGTTGGTGTCGATCTGATCGGGGTTGGCGACTTCGATGGCGTTGTCTGTCACATTGCCGATGCCGTCGGCGTCGGAGTCCGTCTGGTCGGCATTGGCTGCGGTCGGAGAATTATCGACTGCATTCAAAATGCCATCGCCGTCGAGATCGTCATCGTCACCGTTCAACACGTTGTCGCCGTCGATGTCGGGATCAATGACGTTGCCGATGCCATCAAAGTCATCATCACGTTGGTCCCGGTTGAATACGTCGGGAGCATTGTCAAAACGGTTGTCCGTGTTGTCGTGGTCGCGATCCGGGTCTCCGGCCGCGATGCCGCCTCCCTTGCCGACACCGACGGTGGCGAGCGACTGATTCAGCGTGACCGTGACGTTTCGCATCTCGATCCGCGACTCGGCCGTGTACGCACCACCGCCGAGCGCATCGCCGCCCGTTGCGCCTGCGAGAGCCTGGTTCGCCGACAGCGTGCTATTCTCGACTCGCAGGTTCGATCCAAACCCGACGTACATTCCGCCGCCCCAACCATCGCCGCCGCCGGTTTCGTTTCCGCCTTGAGCGATGTTGGCCGACAACGTGCTCTGCACGACTTCGAGGCTTTGCACTTCCTTGCCGTAGATGCCGCCGCCAATGCCTCGGCCGCTGCTGCCGCCGCGAGCGATGTTGCCATCCATCGTCGTTTGGTAGATGGCGGCCCGGTTGAACTCGACCCAAACCGCGCCGCCACCTCCGACGCGCGATCCGCCGCCTTGAGCAACATTGTCAAAAAACTGACTTTGCGCAATGAAGAGATCGAAGTTCGCACCGGGAGTTTCCGCGAGCCGGGATGCCCCAAATCCACCAAAGCCACCTGAGAAGATCGCTCCGCCGCGACCTGCGCCACCGCTCGATCCGCCGATCGCTTCGTTCTCGGACAGTTCGCTGCCGATCACTTCGACGTGATCGAACTTGGCCCAGATTGCGCCCCCTTCGGCATCGCCGGCCCCTGTCCCTTCCGCCTTGTTTCCGGTCAAAGTTGAGTCCACGACGATCAGCGTCGTCGCGCCGATTCCGCCTCCTTCGACTTCGCCGCCGAAGAAGAAGGTCGTATGGATCGCTCCCCCCTCGGCCGCACCATCGCCGTCGGCACCGCCACGAGCCACATTGTCCGTCAGTTCGCTTTCGAAGATTTCGACATGCCCGAACCGGTTCGAGATCGCGCCTCCTTGAGCGGCACCTCCCGAACCGATGTTTTCACCCGCGCCGCTCTGCGCGAGATTGTCCGACAGCCGACTCGTGTGAATCTCCACAGTCCCGGAATTATTGAAAATTGCACCGCCTCTTCCCGACACACGCCCCAGTCCCCCTTGAGCCGTGTTGTGATCGA
>CAZILR010000517.1:0-4653 GCA_964539995.1 uncultured Planctomyces sp. | reverse complement strand
TCGGCGTACAGCGTCAGGACATGCTGCATGTTCTTGGGGTACTCAGTGATGCTCAGAAGTTCGCGGAGCGGGATGCGGCGTTTCGAGGGCATCACCTCTTCGGCAAGCTTTTGTTGCCGACGGCGTTCAGAATCTTCTTCGGAGATCGTCGCCGCTCCCTCATCGGCCCAGCGCGGTAGCGGACGACGGAAGTGACAGGCGAAAATCGTGTGACTGACTTCGTGCGGGATGACGGAATCCAGAATCCGCTCCAGCGAGCCTTGCACCGTCATGTCCCAGCCGAAGACCTCGCCGCCGCCGAAGGAGAAAGTGGTCGCTCCGCCGGCTCCGATTTGACCGACCTTCACGCGAACATGGCAGGGCTTGGACCAGTTAGGGAGCGTGTAACCGAGCCATTCCAGAGCCAGCTCTTCGCGGCAGCGTTCGGCGGTCAGCGCGACCTGCTCAGCGATCTTGGCGGTCGGAGCTTCGACCTCAAAGTTCGGCGTCGCATGCTTCGCGCCGAGTCCGCAGAACAAAACCAGTAACCACATCCCCCGACACAACACCGCATCCTTGCAGATCATTCCGAGTGTATCCTCATCCTTGAGTATCCCCCTCAAGTGGAGACCGGCCGCACAGAGCAAACAGCGGTCCAGCGGTCGCGAGAATCAGTGGCCTCGCGAATCGCTGTATCCGACGAAGTGCCGCCCGGCTTGAGGCTGTCGGACTTTGAAAAACTTGCACGATCCGTGCGATCGGATTGCAACATTTTCCGCCGTCCATTTTTTGCCTCCTTGAGTTCATGAAGGCCGCTGGCGAAAAATGAACGGCAAAAGATCAAAGGCAACGACGCGGAATTTCGCTGGTACTGCGGCTTGAGACTCGTCTTGAGGCATCTTCGCGAACGGACCTAGTATCCGGCGTTGCTGTTCCACTAGGGAAAGTGTTGCCAGGAATCAGGGATGATTCGGCGGCTGGGTCGATTCTTGAAGCCGTTGTTGCTCGCGGTGCTGGCGCTTGCGCTGTTGCCTTGCGTCCTGGAGTTTTGGCTGCGCTGGCAAGAGTTCCGTATCGGCCGGCCGATTCTTTCGGGAACTCCCCAAGACAATCTCATCACACCGTCGTGGCTGACTCATCTTCAACTCAAGCCGCTGCGCCGGATCTCGATCAAGAATCCCGACACGGGCGAAGTCTTTGACACACAGACCAACAGTTTCGGCCTGCGCGGTCCGGAGCCTGCGATCCCGAAGCCGCACGATACGATTCGCGTCGTGGTGCTGGGTGACGAAACGGTGCTCGGTTTGGAAGTCGCCGACGAAGAGACCTTCGCGGTTCGACTGCAAGAACAACTCACAGCCGCGTGGCGTCGGCCGGTCGAGATCATCAATGCGGCGGTGCCCGGCGATTGTCCGTTGATTGCCGCTCTGCGATTGAGGCACGAGTTGGCCGCGCTGCGACCCGATTTGGTGATTTGCCACTTCGACATGTCGGACGTGGCCGACGACTATTCGCTGAGGCGATTGACGGTGCTCGGCCGCGGTGATGAACCGTTGGCCTGTCCGCATCCGTTGCTCGAAAAGCCGATACGCGGAGTCGGCGAGAAAATCGGCGATCACTTCTTGTCGGCGCGATTCGCTCAACGCAAGCTCGCAGATTTCTGGCGCACCAAACGTCCTGAGGAATTCACCGATGACATCGACAGTTCGCTCGGCAAGTACGCTTGGGTGATGGACGATCCCCCGGACTGGTCGCAGTACATTCAACAAGCGTTCTCTGGCTTGGCCGACGTCCACAAAGCCGCGTCGCTCTCCGCCAGTCGTTTGCTGATCACGACGTCTCCAGCCCCGTGGCAAGTTTCCGCACGAGCCAGTTCCGGTCGTGGCGTGCGTGAGGCGTGCGGTATCCCCGATGACACCGTCTATCAAAGCGCATTGCCGTTTCGTCTGTTGACCGAGTTCGTGAAGCAGCGAGGATTGGTCATCTGCGATTCGTCCGCCGCATTTCGCGACGCTCCTAATTCCGACCAGTTGTTCTTGAGCAACGCCCCTCGACTTTCGGCCGCAGGACACGAATTGTACGCCACGACGGTGGCTCGATTCCTGGCGGAAAACAGCCACACGCTTCCGCCACCCACGGCCAACGGCAACGACCCGCGCGCGATCGAACGGCGTTGACACCAAATAACCCGAAGCGTCAGCGCGGGTGCATGCGTCACGGACCCTCACTGTCGCCAATCACTGGAAACGCTCGCCCTTGCTGACGCTTCGGGTTACTTTTCACCAATCATGCCTGACCTCCATCACTACGCTTTGACGACCGCCCAGAAGGCACGCGCCGCATCGCGCTTGCTCGTCAGCATTTCGCCTCAACAGAAGAACGCCTGGCTGAGCCGCTCGGCCGAGTTGCTGCGATCCCGCTCCGCGGAGTTGATTGGAGCGAACCAGCAAGACATCGACAAAGCTCCAGAATTCGGCCTCTCGGACGCCGCGATTGATCGGCTGCGATTGAACGAGTCTCGAATTGGTGCAATTGCCGACGCGCTGTTGGATGTCGTCGCCCTGCCCGACCCAGTTGGCGAACTGATCGACAGCACAAATCGGCCGAACGGACTGTTGGTCACTCGCGTTCGCGTTCCGTTGGGAGTCGTTTTTTTCATTTACGAATCTCGGCCGAACGTCACGATCGATGCGGCGGCGTTGTGCGTGAAGAGCGGCAATGCGGTCATCCTGCGCGGCGGCAAGGAAGCGTTTCACAGCAACACCGCGTTGCATCGCGTGCTGTCGGACGCCTTGCGAGACACCGGTTTGCCGACCGATTCCGTGCAGCTTGTCTCGACGACGAATCGCGAGGTGGTCGGCCATTTCCTCAAGCTGCGTGAACTGATTGACCTGACAATTCCGAGAGGCGGAAAGTCACTGATCGAGCGAGTCGCGGCCGAGGCCACGATGCCGGTGATGAAACACTTCGACGGCGTCTGCCACGTCTTCGTCGATCGGACGGCCGACCTCACGATGGCCGAAAACATCCTCGTGAACAGCAAATGTCAGCGACCCGGCGTCTGCAACGCGGCGGAGACGCTGCTCGTCCACGCGGATGTCGCCAAAGTATTCTTGCCACGATCCGCCGAGGCCCTCGGTCAGCGCGGAGTCGAACTTCGTTGCTGCGACCGTTCGCTGCCGTTTGTGAAACAAGGCGTGCTCGCTACCGAGCAAGATTTTCGCACGGAGTATCTCGATCTGAAGCTGTCGGTGAAGACGGTTGATTCGCTCGACGACGCGATCCGTCACATCAACGACTACGGCTCGCATCACACCGATGCAATCGTGACCAACGACTCAGCCGCAGCGGAACAGTTCTGCCGCGAAGTCGATTCCGCCGCGACGCATGTGAATTGCAGCACACGGTTCAATGACGGCGGCGAGTACGGCCTCGGAGCCGAAATCGGCATCAGCACTGACAAGTTTCACGCGCGCGGTCCCTGCGGACTGCGTGAATTGACCAGCTACAAATGGGTCGTCCACGGACAAGGACAAATTCGAGGATGAAATCCGAAACCCGAAATCCGAAGCCCGAAGTTCAATCACTTCGCGCCACGCTGACTCCATCAGAGCTTGCGGCATTGCTTGGCCCCTGCGCCACGCTTAACGTCGCGCCGGTGCCTGTGACGTCCGAGGCATCAACGTCTCGCTGGACTTCGTTCGCGGAAGAATTTTCTCGCAGCTTGACGGCTCGATTACGGCCGCTGATTCGAGCGGCCGTCCGCGTGACGTTCAGCGGCAGTCACACTCTTACGGCCGAGGATCTAACAACATCGCCGACGGATCGAGACGTGGTGAGCTTCTGGCAATCAGCCGACTCGGTCGAACCACTGGCGGTGGTGCTGTCCGTTCCATTGGTGGCGGCGTTCGTCGATCGGCTGTTGGGTGGCCGCTCGGCTCCCAACAGCGACGAAGCAGACCTGCATCGCCCGCTGACCGAGATTGATCAGCGACTCGCAGCCCGTCTCGGCGATGCCGTCCGCTCGTCGGTGAATGAACAATTCGAGTTGACAGAATTGTCGGACCACGCAGACTCGCTGGCCGAGGCGTGGTTACCGGACTGCTCACTGGCGCGGCTGTCCTTTGATTTACGATTCGTGCAAGGAGGCGGGACGCTCAACTTCTTGCTGCCAATCGAGGTTGCTGAATCACTCGCGGACGAACCAAAAGCCGTGGATTCTTCAAAGGTGCCTCTCAACGAATCTCCGATGGGTTCGTCCCGGCGATCTGTGGTCGTGGCCCAACTCAGCCAGACATCGCTTTTGCGAAGTGATCTGCGATCGCTGGCCGTTGGGGATGTTTTGCTGATGCCGATCGAATCAGATCAACAGGCGCGTGTGTTGGTCGATGGCCACCCAAAATTTGACGGAATCGCCGGGACAATTGACGGTCACAAAGCGATCCGGCTGACAAACTCTGCGTCGCAGAGAGCCTCGTGAACCCCGCGAATGTCGGTTGAACCGCGAGAATTCCCGAAGAATCTCGCGTTTCTTGACGGACCTGCTGACCGCAACTACAAGTTTCTCGCACTTCAGTTCGGGCTGGCGAGTGGTTCGCCGGTTCGGTTGGTTGACTCACTTGCCGAGGAACGCAGCAATCGAAAACAAGTCCCAGAGGCTCAACGAGCAGATTC
>CAZILR010000516.1:0-4658 GCA_964539995.1 uncultured Planctomyces sp. | reverse complement strand
GAGATCGAGGTGATGGTCCTGCACGTCGATCGCGAGAAAGAAAAAATCGCGCTCGGCCTCAAGCAACGCTTCCCCAGTCCGTGGGACGCCGTCGGGGACAAGTACCCGGTTGGAGCGAAGATCAACGGCGAGGTCGTCAACGTCATGAGCTACGGCGCGTTCGTGAAGCTCGAAGACGGCATCGAGGGACTCGTTCACATCAGCGAGATGTCCTGGACCAAGCGCATCAACCACCCGACCGAAATCGTCCAGATCGGCGACAAGGTCGATGTGGTCGTGCTCGGCATCAACAAAGAAAAGCAGGAAATCTCGTTGGGCATGAAGCAAACGCAGCCCAACCCTTGGGACGACGTCGCCGCCAAGTACCCGGCCGGAGCGAACGTCAAAGGTGTGGTCCGCAACCTCACGAACTATGGAGCGTTCATCGAACTCGAAGAGGGTGTCGATGCTCTGCTGCACGTCAGCGACATGAGCTGGACTCGGAAAATTTCTCACGCCAGCGAAATGCTCAAGAAGGGGCAAGAGCTGGAATGCCAAGTTCTCACGGTCGATCAAGAGCGCAAACGCATCGCGTTGGGCCTCAAGCAACTCGCCAGCGATCCGTGGGCGACCGACATTCCGTCGAAGTTCCAACCCGGCGAAGTGGTCAAAGGCAAGGTCACGAAGATCACCAACTTCGGCGTCTTCGTCGAACTGGCCCCGGAACTCGAAGGTCTGCTGCACATCTCTGAGTTGGCGGACGCGAAAGTCGATAACCCGGAAGAACTGGTCAAAGTCGGCGACGAGTTGGAAGTCCGCGTCCTGCGAGTCGATACCGAAGATCGCAAGATCGGCCTTAGCCGTAAGCTGACCGGCGAGATCAAGCTAGACGAACCGGCAACCGCTTCGGCACCAGTCCCTCGCGAGCAGCTCAAAGGGGGCATGGAAGGTGCTTCCGGCCCGCTGTTCACACTCGGCGGAGGCGACAAGTAACCAATCCGTCTGTTAATCATCGCCCCATCGCGTTCGGTTTCCGATCGCGAAGGGGCGTTTTCATGCGCCCGACAGAACGCCGTTCTCTCGAAATCCAGTACCCCCACTGGGCTTGCCCCAGTGGATTCAAGGACTCTGCACTACTTTCAGGTTCCTACGAAACAGTGCGTTGTAGTAGTGCAAAGTCCCGCGAGCCACCGGGGCAAGCCCGGTGGGGTTGGTTCACACTTTTGCAATCCCACATGTCCGACACCAGCCTCACTCCTGGAGCGATACGAGCACTTGATGGTGCCGGCCGCATTGCGTGGTCGCTGGGAGCCGTGTCTGCTGAGCCGCTGCATTTGCTATGGGCGTTGGTATTGGACGAAACGCGTGCGAGCGAATGGCTCGCAAAATACGGCATCACCATCGAAGTGATCGGTTCTCATTTTCCGCCCTCACCAGATTTGGAGCGACAGCTTGAACCGCCGCCGGTTCCGATTCCGCTCAGTCCGCGATTGTCGAACGTCGTTTCCGAGGCGCGCGAACTCGGCAGACTCGGCCTATTGGGATTTGAAGACACCGCTGGAACCGAGCACTTGCTTTATGCCTTGGCATTTGTGGACGAGACGATCTCGGATTTTTTCAATCAATTCGCCGTCTTCGGATTTATCGTTCCCGGTCTCGAAGATGAACTCCGCAAACGCGCCGGTGTTTCATCGAAACCGATCACTCCAGAATTCGAACTACATTGGACGGGGCCAACCGATACAGACCTGACCGACACCCTGCGAACGCTCGACGCCGCCGCGAATCGTGCTCGCGAAGGACTACGAGTCGTCGAAGACTTCGTCCGGTTCTCGCTCGATGATGCTCATCTTTCGCGGCTGCTCAAGGAACTACGGCACGAATTGGTCGAGCGGTTGTCAGACCTTGACCGCTTCGGCCTGATTGCCGCACGCGACACGCTCGGTGATGTCGGTACACGCATCAAAACGCCGCAGGAGCAAACTCGACTCTTGCCGATCGACGTCGTCATCGCCAACTGCCGCCGTGTCGAAGAAGCACTGCGGACTCTGGAAGAGTTCTCCAAACTGCTGCTTGGCCACGCACCGACCAGCACGGTCGGCGAAGAGTCCACGAACTCCCCGCTCTCTCGGCCACGACTCGCTGATCCCGGACTGCCGGCGCAACTCGAACAACTCCGCTACCGGCTCTACACGATCGAAAAGGCGTTGACCACGACGCTCGCCTCCCGCGAACGGCTCGCCGGATGCGATCTGTATTTGCTCGTCACGGAATCGTTGTGCCATCACGGCAGCGGCCCCGCAATTCGACAAGCACTCGAAGCCGGCGTGCGGATCGTGCAGCTTCGCGAGAAAGAATTGACCGACCGTCGCTTGCTTGAATCCGCTCGTCGAGTCCGCGAGTGGACACGCGAGGCGGATGCGCTCTTCATCATGAACGACCGCCCCGACCTCGCGGTGCTGGCCGAGGCTGACGGCGTTCACGTCGGACAAGACGAACTTTCCGTTCGCGAGGCCCGCCGCATCGTCGGCCCGCATCGGCTGGTCGGAGTCTCGACGCACACCATTGAGCAAGCTCGGCAGGCGGTGCTCGACGGAGCCGACTATCTCGGCGTCGGCCCCTGCTTCGCGACCAGCACGAAATCGTTCGACCAACTCGCCGGCCTCGACTTCGTCCGCCAAGTCGCCGCCGAAATCACCCTTCCCTGGTTCGCCATCGGCGGCATTTCACTCGCGAACATCGCCGCCGTGCGATCCGCCGGCGCGAGCCGAGTTGCTGTGAGCAGTGTGGTCTGTTCCTCGCCGATTCCGGGCCGCGTTGCGGCGGAGTTGTTCGACGGATTGAGGATGAACCAAGTCACCACCGATCAGGATGGAGGTGTGTCGTGAACAGACTCGCTCCCTTCAACACTCGAAAAGAGCGTTGGTCAACGGCCGTCGTTTTGTTGGTCGCTGCCACCGCTTGGTGGGCCAACATCGTTTCCTTGCAGGCCGCCGACAACTGGCGGGCGAAAGCGAATCCGAACGGAAGCGATCTCTTCTTCGTGCGCGGCGAGATCCCCGAGCTGCGCATCGAAATCGCCGAGCCGGAACTCCAAAAGCTGCGACAAGAGAACCGCAAATACGTCAAAGCCACGCTGACGGAAAACGGCAAGCAGGTTTACCCCGATGTCGGCATCAAGCTGAAAGGGGCAGCCGGGAGCTTTCGCGGGGTCGATGATCGGCCCGCTCTGACAATCAACGTCGATAAGTTTGCCAGCAAAGAGGCTCAAGCTCCCAGGAAGTCGTTTCACGCGATCGATAAATTTCATCTGAACAATTCCGTGCAGGACAATAGCTACTTGAACGAACGGATTTGTTCGGAGTTGTTTCTCGCGGCCGGAGTGCCCGCCGCGCGAGTCACTCACGCTCGCGTCTGGCTGAACAACCGCGATCTCGGTTTGTACGTTTTGAAGGAGGGCTTCGACACGACATTCCTCAAACGTCACTTCGCCGATCCCAAGGGGAACTTGTATGACGGTGGCTTCTTGCAAGAGATCGACGCCAAGCTGGAGAAAGACACCGGCGACGGCCCCGATGACCACAGCGATCTGGCCGCGCTGGTTCAGGCGTGCCGGAATCCGAAACTCGAAGAACGCTGGCCGCAGATCGCCGAGCGATTGAACGTCGATCAGTTCCTCACGTTCATGGCGTTGGAGATTCTGACGTGTCACTGGGACGGCTACTGCCGCAACCGCAACAACTACCGCGTGTACTTCGACCCGACGACCAAGCAAGCTCATTTTCTGCCGCACGGTATGGACCAGATGTTTAACGACCCCGGAGCGTCGATCCAGGATCGCGGCGGAGCGCTCGTGCCGCAGACCGTCTTGCAGAATCCAGAGTGGTACGCGACTTACCGGCAACGGATTCGCGACCTGCAACCTCTACTCGCGGCGGACAAGTTGCTCAAGCGAGTCGATGAGGCCGCGTATCGGCTGAAACCCGTGCTCATGAAGATGCACCCGGATCGCGCGCGTGAGCACGCCGATCGCGTGCGTGAGTTGAAAGAACGACTCACCGCGCGAACCAATTCGATCCGCGAACAAATCCGAGCGGAACCCGTCCCGCTGGCCTTCAATGCTCAAGGCGAGGCGTCGCTCGCCGATTGGTCCGAGAAAATCGAGACGCCCGGCGCGAAGCTGGAACAAGAGACTCCGGCTGGAAAGCCCCGATTGCTGGTGATCGACGCGGCCCAGTTGACGAACTGTGTGGCCTCTTGGCGAACCAGCGTGATGCTTGCACCTGGCCGCTATCAATTCCAAGGCCGCGCCAAGGGGTTCGACATTCAGGCCACGGAAAGCGGCTCTGGCCGTGGTGCCGGACTACGCATCTCAGGTGGTCAGCGTGCTAATCAAGTCGTCGGGAACACCGACTGGACCACGTTGGAGTTTCCCCTCGACGTGGACAGCTTGAAGAAAGTGGAATTCGTCGCCGAACTCCGAGCAAGCAAAGGGCGAGTCACCTTCGACGCCGACTCGCTGAAACTGGTGAAGGTCAAGTCGCCGTAGGCTTCTCAGGTCTCACGCAATGCCGTGATGATCGGCATGCGCACGGCGCGAATCGCGGGAAACAGGCCGCCGACGAGTCCCATCGTCAGGGCCATGAAGACTCCTTGCAGCAGAACGCCGGGGCTGAACC
>CAZILR010000515.1:0-4661 GCA_964539995.1 uncultured Planctomyces sp. | reverse complement strand
GTCGTGAGCATCATCACTGGGTCTTTTCATCCTGGCTGGCCGGTGCGGGGGTGAAGCCCGGCATCACCTACGGCGAATCGGATGAGTACGGCATCAACGTTGGCCAAGACCCCGTCCACGTCCACGACTTCCATGCCACGATCCTGCACCTGATGGGCCTCGATCACGAACGCCTCACCTACCGCCAAACTGGCCGTGACTATCGCCTGACCGATGTGCATGGTCGCGTCGTGCGCGAAATATTGGCGTAGCGGATGCGTGGTCCAGCAGTTTGTTTTGACAAGTAGCCACACTCGCCAGAGTGTGGGCTTCCCACGTTCTGGCGAACGTGGCTACCAGTCATGTCAGCCGCCATAGGTGTACGGTGCCTGCAATCCCAACGGGATGCCCAGCGTCCAAAACAGCATTAGCAACGTGCTCCAGGCCACCAGATACGACAGCGAGTACGGCAACATCAACGAGGTCAGCGTGCCGATCCCAGTGCTCTTCACGTAGCGCTGGCAGTACACGACCACCAGCGGAAAGTAGGGCATCAGCGGCGTGATGATGTTCGACGTGGAATCGCCGATGCGATACGCGGCTTGAGTGAGTTCCGCCGAGATGCCCAACGACATCAGCATGGGGATGAAGATTGGGCTCAACAACGCCCACTTTGCCGACGCCGAGCCGATCAACAGATCGACCGCGGCCGTCAGCAGAATGATGCCCAGGATCGTCACCTGCGGAGGCAGCTTCAAAGCCGCGAGCGTGTTGGCTCCTTTAACCGCCAGCAGCACTCCCACATTCGATTGCGTGAACGCCGCCGTGAACTGCGAAGCGAAGAAGGCCATGACCAAGTAGTAGCTGACCGAGTGCATCGACTTGGTCATTCCCTGCACGATGTCGCGGTGGCTTCGGACTGTTCCGGCGATGTAACCGTAGACGGCACCCGGCAACAAGAACAGCAGAAAGATCAACGGCACCAGCGACCTCATCAGAGGCACATCGCGCCCCACCAGACTTCCCTCCGGTGTCCTCCACGGCGAATCCGCTGGCCAAGCCGACCAAGCCAGCGCGATCAAGCCGGCCAGCAGAACACTGAGTCCGGCGAGAAGCCCTCGCAGCTCGCGCGGCTCCAGACAAATGACCGGTGCGGCATCGGCGGCGTCACCGTCCACGGCCAAGCGTTGAAGTCGCGGCTCGATGATACAGTCACTCACGTACCACCCGACTCCGATAATCACCAGACACGCGGCGCTCATGAAACCCCAGTTGCACAGCGGATTGACGACGATCTGCGGATCAATGATCTGAGCCGCCGACTGCGTGAAGCCTTGCAACAGCGGATCGAGTCCTGACGGCAGAAAGTTCGCACTGAAGCCGCCGCCAACACTGGCGAACGCGGTCGTGATCCCCAGCAGCGGATGACGTCCCGCCGCCGCGTACATCACGGCCCCCAGAGGAATCACCAGCACGAAGCCAGGGTCGCCGACCGAATGGCTCAGGATTCCCACCAGCAGCAGCATCGGCGTCAACAGTCGCCGAGGCGTGAGTCGCAACAGGCTCTTGAGTGCCGCCGGAATGAAGCCGGTATGCTCGGCGACTCCCACGCCCAACATGGAGACCAACACCAACCCCAGCGGCGGAAACTCCACGAACGTCTTGACCATGTTCGCTAGAAAGTTCACCAACGACGGAGCAGTCAGTTGGCTGACCACCTGAATCGGCTTCTTGTTTCGCGGATCAACCTCCGAAAACTCCATCGGAGCCAACCAGGCCGAGACCGCCCAGGTGATGAACAACGCGAAGATGAAGAGAAACGCCGGGTCAGGAAGCTTGTTGCCGATCTTTTCCACGACGTCCAAAAACCGCTGGCTCAGCTTTGAGGCTGGCACGGCCCGCGTCACGTCTGGTATTTGATTTTCGAGAGACATCAGTCATCCCAACTGCGCTCGGCCAGCATTGTTGAACAGTTCCCGTGTGCCATTGATTCTCAGATGGTGCAACAGAGTAACACGAATCTCGTCGGGATACCGCAGGCGCATGAACTTGGCGCAGCGGCCGTTTGGCGGAGAATGGTTCCGGTTATGAACCGAGGTTGCCAAGGTTCTTGTGCTGGAAGCAAGCCAAGCCATCCGCGATCTCACATCACAAGCAGTTCGACTCTCGACGAGGACATTATGGATCGACGTCAATTCTTGACCTCTGTGGCGGCGGGTGGATCGCTCGCTCTGGCCAGCGGGCATCTCCGAGGTGACGACCATTGCGAGGATCGCACATTCGCAACGCCGGACGAGGCTCGGAAATCGCCGCCAGAGAAAATCGCGTATGTCATCGGCGTCTATGCGGGCACGGGAGTGAAGCAGCCGGATTATCTGGCGACAGTGGATCTCGATCCGACGTCGAAGACGTATTCGAAGGTCATCCATCGGCTCAAGATGCCGAACGTCGGCGATGAATTGCATCACTTTGGTTGGAATGCCTGTGCCAGTTGCCACGGTCATCGTGCTCGGCGGTATCTCATTGTTCCCGGATTGGTCTCCGGTCGCATTCACATCATTGATACGCAGCAGCCGGACGCGCCGAAGTTGCACAAGGTCATCGAACCGAGCGAGATTGTTCGCCAGACGAAACTGACGGCACCGCACACGGTCCATTGTCTCGCCGATGGCCGGATCATGATCTCGATGCTCGGCGATGAGCAGCTCAACGGGCCGGGCGGATTCCTGTTGCTCGATGAAGAATTCAACATCGCTGGCCGCTGGGAAACCGACACGCGAGGCATGAACTTCAACTACGACTTCTGGTATCAGCCGCGACACAACGTGATGGTCAGCAGCGAATGGGGAGCACCGAAGACGACGCGACCCGGCTTCCAACTCGACGATGTGAAGGCCGGCAAGTACGGCCATCACCTCCACTTCTGGGACTGGTCGAAACGCCGCATCGCTAAGAGCATCGACCTCGGCGAGCAAGGTTTGATCCCGCTCGAAGTCCGCTTCCACCACAACCCCGCGAGCACGCACGGCTATGTCGGAGCGGCGCTCTCCAGCGTCATGTGGCACTATTTCAAGGAAGGCCAGGAGTGGAAGGCCGAGAAGGTCATCGAGGTCGCGGGACAGGAACTGAAAGGCTGGGATTTCCCGGTGCCGGGCCTCATCAGCGATCTGGTCGTGTCGCTGGACGACCGCTGGCTCTACTTCTCGAATTGGCTCCACGGCGATGTCCGGCAATACGACATCAGCAATCCTTCAAAGCCGAAACTCACGGGACAGGTGTGGGTCGGCGGTCTGCTCGGCAAGGCACCGAAGATTCACGGCAAGACCGCGACGGGGGGGCCGCAAATGCTGCAACTCAGCCTCGACGGCAAACGCCTGTATGTCACCGATTCGCTCGTCAGCAGTTGGGACAACCAGTTTTACCCCAACATCGCCAAGCAAGGCTCGATCATGCTGCAGATCGACGCCGACACGACCAAAGGTGGCCTGACGCTCAACGAGCGCTTCTTCGTGGACTTCGGCCAAGAACCCGATGGCCCAGCTCGTGCCCACGAAATGCGTTTCCCTCTGGGCGACTCAACCTCGGATGTGTGGACGTGAGTTACCGCCGATGCGGCACGACAGGACGAGTTCTCGCTGGCGCGGCATCGCGCGCTCTTCAATTCGTTCACGGGGCCGAAGCGCGAGTATCTTCGCTTGCCTACTTTGGCTCCGGCAGAGTGAGGTCTTGGTCCGTGACGGAAACATCCAGCCCGATCGCGGGGATGTCTCGCTTCAGTGTCCACAACGTCGCTTGAGCGACGAAGCGGCGATAGGACTCGTGTTTCCAATTGTTGTGGAAGTGCAGACCAGTGAATCCGAACGAGCGTCCTTGATCGGGTCGCTCCCAACTCCAGGCGACCGTGCCGGACACGTCGTCGGCCGGGATGCGCAGCAGCGGAGTAATCGCTGATTCAGAATCAGCCAGTGTCACACCGCCGGTCTTCGAAGCTTGTTTGAGCGCGAAATAAAACTCTTCTTTGACGGGTTTCGTGAAGGGTTTGACGCCGCGCAGAATCTCGTGCTCGGTGTTCACCCATTGCGGCAACACTTGGTCGAAGTCTTTGTACTTCCGATCGGGGCCGCCGTGACAAGCTCCGAAGAGTTGCACGAACGGTGCGATGGGCTCGGCGAGTCGCGTGCCGGTTCCCCAATGCAAAACGCCGAGTCCTCCGCCACGCTTCGCGAGATCGCGAAAGGCGGTCAGTCGCGCCGCATCGGTGGAGAGCCACTTGGCTCCTTCGGCGACAAACATCACAGCCGCGTCGGCGCGTTCGAGCAATTGCGGGCCGTCGCGCCAATCGCCGTCGGCACTCACGACAACCACTTCCAGCTTCGGTTGACCACGCAGCAACCGAGCCAGCAGGTTGACTCCCGCGAAGTACTCGTGCGTCGTCGGCTTGTGCGAGCCATCCGGGCCTTGACCGATCAGCAGCAGTCGCTGTGGGCGAGCATCGTTCGCCGAGTCATCGGCGATCGAAGCGCTGACAAGGCAAATCGGAAGCAGCAGCGCGAACACAGCACGAACGAACGCGATCATCGGGTGAATTTTTGTCGTCATGGGTGTTGTCCTGGCAAGTGGCGAAGGTCAGCCAAATCTGGGGTGCGACCACAATTTGAAGGACCGCACGGATTCTTGTACGA
>CAZILR010000514.1:0-4662 GCA_964539995.1 uncultured Planctomyces sp. | reverse complement strand
ATCCTTCGGGACGGCGGCGCGAATTCCGGACTAAGAGTCATTCTGACTCAGCTTAAGGCGATCCAGCCATCGAATCGCGGATTAGAAGTCGCTGACCGACTTCGTCACCTCGACGACCGACTTGATCGCCGGATCGACGTTCGCGCGGACTTCGCCGGTCGTGCTGCTGTACGCCCAGCCGTGTCCACCCGAGCCGTCGTAATCGGAGGCGGCCAACGCGCCGTTCTTGACGCTGACCGTTCGGGAGTTGTTGTAGGCGTTCGGCGGCAACTGGCCGATGATGTAGGGGCCAAAGTTGCCATTCGTCGCATCAACGACTCCAGCCAGCGTCGTCTTCTGCGTCATTTGGTTCGTAAAGGCGACGCCGTCGGTCGTCCCTTCGGCCGGCAACTTGCCGTCGTGCTGGAATTTGAACAGCGACACCTGGTGACGAATCATTTGCAGATTCTGCACCACTGCGCTTTCCTTCGCGTCCTTCGACGCTTGGCTGAATTGTGGCAGGACCGTGGCGGCGAGAATGCCGAGGATGACAACCACGATCAAGACTTCGACCAGCGTGAAGCCGGCCCGACGGGAACGATTTCCGAGTTTCATGTGCGTGCTCCTAGTCCGAGAATTCAAAAGTGCCCCAAGGGAATTCAGTGCCTCGGCCGTTGGTGAGCGATTCTCATCGCATCCAATCCGTTTTCGCCAACCGATCGCGACATTGCGCGACCGAGTCACGCGTCCCGCGTCACTCTTCATTTCGAGGCTCGCCTGGAAGTCCCCCTCACCGGGGTCTCCCTGAGCAAGCCAAACTTAGGTCGAAGTTCCTACCCGTCAAAAAAGGTTTCCCTTTCTTGAGCCACTGCACACCCATCGACGACACTCTGCGAGGAGCCTAGCAATCGGACCATGTTTGCGGGTTGCGCATACCTCCCATCCCTGACAAATCAAGCCGCATTCCGGGCTATTTCGCACGCAGAAACACCAGCACGCCCAAAAAATCGCGAGAAACCGAATGGCTCAAGGTCGAAAACGTAAAACTCTCCACGAGTGGCCGTGCGTCATCGTGGGTGCGGGGGCGGCGGGAATCGGCATCGCGCGAGCTTTGCAAGAAATCGACATCCCGGCCGTGATCCTCGAACGACACGAGATCGGCGGCTCGTTTCGCCGTTGGCCGCGAGAGATGCGGTTCATCACCCCGTCATTTCCGTCGAACTCGTTCGGGACGCTCGATCTCAACAGCATCGCCATCGGCACCTCGCCTGCGTTCACGCTCGAATGCGAGCATCCCACCGGAACGCAGTACGCCGACTACCTGAAGTCCGTCGTCGAGTACTTTCATCTGCCAGTACAAACCGGTATCGACGTGCTGTCGATGACGTCGCGCACCAACGGTGGCTTTGAGCTTGAAACCTCCATCGGACGAATTCGAACCGCCACCGTCGTCTGGGCCGCCGGAGAGTTTCAATACCCGAAGCTAAGCCCGTTTCCCGGCGCGGAGCATTGCGTTCACAACAGCCGCGTGAAATCTTGGAAGCGGTTTGCCGGTGACGACTTCATCGTGATCGGCGGCTACGAAAGCGGTGTGGATGCCGCCGTGCATCTCGCGAACGCCGGCAAGCGAGTCCGTGTGCTCGAACGCAACTCCGTCTGGTCCAGCGACGCCAGCGATCCGAGCATCACGCTGTCCCCGTTCACCTGGGACCGGTTACTGGAAACTCCAGACGGCCGCATCGAACTGATCGACGACGTCGAAATTGAACGGATCGAAAAACAGCGCGGCGGCTACGCCGTGGTCGAGGCTTCCGGTGAACGCTGGTTGACGAAACGCAAGCCGATCCTGGCGACCGGTTTTGACGGCAGCCCTACGCTGATCCGCGACCTCTTCGATTGGCGAGACGACGGCTTCCCGCTGCTGAACTCCGTCGATGAATCGACGACCGCACCGGGGTTGTTTCTGGTCGGCTCGCTCGTCCGGCACGAGCGGTTGGTCTTCTGCTTCATTTACAAATTCCGGCAACGCTTCGGAGTCGTTGCCAACGCCATCGGCCAGCGACTGGGACACGATACCCCCGCTTTGCAGAAGTACCGCTTCTGGGGGATGTACCTCGACGACCTCTCGTGTTGTGGCGACGAGTGCGTGTGCTAACCGGCGATGCGCAGCGCCATCTCTTCCGCCTTCACGGACACGACGGCGATCCCCAACTTATCCGCGAGGTCAATGACCTCTTGCTGATCGAGAAAGATGGTCATGCCCGCTTCGATGGCCAACACTCGGCCGCCCGCTTCGTGCATTGTCTGAATCGTCTTGAGTCCAATCGTCGGCACGTCGAACCGCAGATCCTGCTGCGGTTTCGCGACCTTCACGATCGTGAAGCCACGACGACACAGTTCGCCCGCACGGCGAATGCACTGGTCGGTTCCTTCGATCGCTTCCACAGCGATCACCGCCGAATCATTCACGGCAACCGACTGCCCGATGTCCAAGCGGCCCATTTCTTTGGCCATTTCCCAGCCAAAGCGGATGTCCGTCCATTGCGCCGGTGTCGGCTTGCGGCGTGTCAGAAAGCCATGTTTCACGAGCAGCTCCGGGCAGTATTTGAGGGCCGATTCAAACTGAATGTTGTCACGTTCAAACTCGCGAATGACCGCCAAGAGCAGCGTGTCATCCTTTTTGTCCGACCAAAACCGCAGCACCATGTGCAGTGTGCGCCAATCCGGCACCATCTTCACCCAGCGCCATTTCTGAAACAGGGCAACCTTCTCGATCTTCCCCGCCATCACGACGCGCTCGATCTTGCGACGCTTGAAGAGCCGAATCGCCCGACCGATTTTGGACAGCGGTGTCGTGTCGAAGCTGTCGCACAGACCCGGTAACTCTTCCGCAAACAACCCTTCGACTCCAACACCATGAACGGAGTATCCCTCGCGACGAGCCACCTCGGCAAAAACCATCGGAAACCGGCCCGATCCGGCCAACAATCCGATCCGCTGACCAGTGGAGAGCCCGGTCATTGAAAATGTCGGAGGTGAAGGGAGCTGGATCGACATGAGTGTGATTGGCTCAAGCGGCCGCCGATTCTGTCAGTGACTCCGTCATCTGGTCGCGCAACTCCGTCAATTGCTTGGTCAATTCGACAACTTGTCGTTCGAGCTGCCGAATCTGAGTCCTCATTTCCGGAGCCTTCTGGACCGCCATCATGACCTTGAATTGCTCATCAATCGGTCCGGCCGGAACGCCGACGTGGGTTTGCCCCTCCGGAATGTTCTTGTGAACTCCGGCCTTCGCCGCCAACGTGCAACCGGTTCCCAGATGGACGTGATCCGCGATGCCAACCTGGCCTGCGCAACGAACGTAGTCGCCGGTTGTCACCGAGCCAGCCAAGCCGACTTGGGACACGAAGGCGTTGTGTTTCCCCAGCTCGCAGTTGTGAGCGATCATCACGAGGTTATCGAGCTTCGTTCCCTCGCCAATGATCGTTGGACCAACCATGCCGCGGTCGATGGTCGTGCAAGCTCCGATCTCGACGTCGTCATCAACTCGCACCGTGCCGAGCTGCGGGATTTTCACGAACCGGCCCTGCTCGAATCGGTAGCCAAATCCATCGGCACCGATCACGGCGTTTGCGTGAATCAAGACTCGATTGCCAATCGCGATCTCCGGGTACAGGACCGCATTCGGATGAATCGTCGTCTGGTCGCCAATGTGACAGCCGGCTCCGATGACGACACCGGGATGAATCTCGCAGCCGTTTCCAATGACGGCTTCCGGACCGATGACCGCACCGGGATGAATGTTGGTGTCCGTTCCGATCGTCGCCGACGGGTCAACGTGGGCCAGCGGCGAAACTCCGATCGACGGCCGCACCCGTTGCGGCCGGAAGTGTGTCATCGCCGAAATGAACGCTCGCAGCGGATCGGCCACAACGATGAACGTCGTGTCGTTCAAGGCCATCAATTGCTGAGCGGTCGCAAGCCGCTCCGCATCGACCAGGACGACTCCCGCCAAACACTTGTTGAGCTTTTTCAGATTTTGATCATCGGCCACGAAGGTCACGTCGTCCGAGGTCGCTTTCTGCAACGCCTTCGCGTTGGTGATTTCGCGCTCTCGGTTTCCAACCACTTCGCCATTGAGTTGTCTCGCCAATTGGTCCACGGTGATCATCATGCGGCGTCCTTTCCGCTGAGAGTTTTCGACGGGTTCCCGACGCGCTGCGGCTCCGCCGACTCGCTGGGTTGTCGGGGGGTTCTAGCCCAATTTTTTTTGCCGAGGCAAGACCGCTTCGCCTGTGCTGCAATGCCCAGCCTTTCGATTCACCGAATCGCTCGCGAGAATCCACTCGGAATCACAATCTTCCGGATGCCGCCGAAATGGATGCGACCGACTCCGCCACCACTGCTCCGCAAAAATCGGGTGACACCGAACGGCAAGATGAGGCCGCGCGTGCCAAGTCGCTCACCCTGAGCCGACGGCGCATCCCGACGGTGAGCGTGCCGGGCCTGACGATTCTGCGATGCCTCGGCGAAGGAGCCTACGGTTCCGTCTGGCAGGCGCGCGAAAAAAACACCGGCAAGCTCGTGGCCGTGAAGGTCTACTCGCATCGCGGCGGCTTGGACTGGTCGCTGCTGAGCCGTGAAGTCGAGAAGCTCGCGATCCTGTACACGTCGCGGAACGTC
>CAZILR010000513.1:0-4685 GCA_964539995.1 uncultured Planctomyces sp. | reverse complement strand
GGCGAGACGCCCGTGGCACGCGACTGCGTCGGATCGCGAACGATCAGCGGCAATCGCGCTCCGGGGTCGTAGAGCGTTGTTTTCGCTCCGGGATACGGCGGGCCGTTGTCAGCGAGGAACAGCACCAGCGTGTCGTCCGCGTGGCCGGTCTCTTTCAACGCCTGCATCAGCGTGCCGACACCTTGATCGAGTCGGTTGATGGCCTCGTAGAATTCCGCCCACTCCTGCCGCACTTCCGGAGCGTTCGGCAGCCACGACGGCACCTTCATCTCATCGGCCTTGAATCGAACTGGCGTCACGCCCGGATAAAAATCGTCCTTCGGTGAGTTCGCGAATCCGGTCGGCCCGCTGCGGTGCGGGTCGGTACTGCACCAGTAGAGAAAGAACGGTCGGTCGTCTTTTTCAGCGATCCAAGACTTCGCGTTCTCGGCCATGCGGACGGAATTGCGTGAGCCTTGAATGCCGTCGTTGCGGTACGTCTCGAAGTGGTACGTCGCCTCCGGAGCGAGGTGATATTTGCCGATCGAGCACGTCCGATAGCCCGCTTCGGTCATGAGCACCGGCAGCGTGCGGACGGAGTCGTAGGTCGAGAAGTGACCGTCCGAATGAGCGTGCCCGTAATGCCCGGTCGCATGATTGAAGAGGCCGGTCATCAGCACCGAACGGCTCGCACTGCAACTGGCGGTTGTGCAGTACGCTCTCGTGAAGCGGACTCCTTCGGCCGCGAGCTTGTCGATGTTGGGAGTCTTCGCCTGCTTGTCGCCGTAGCAGCCAAGCTGCCAGCCAAGATCGTCGGCAACGATGACGACGACGTTTTTCACGGCGGGCTTCGGCTTGGTCGCGTCATCGGCATTCGCGTGCAGTGCGATCGAAAGTAGTGCCCAGCTCATCAGGGTCCAAGTCAGCGGCGCGGTGCGAATCATGGGAGGCATCCTCGACAACGTACCAAGCGGTTCATGACGTAGGCGTCCGAACGACGAGTCTCAAGCTACTGTCCGGCGCACACACCTTCCAGGCAAGCGATGAGTCGCGGGAGTTGTGCCGTGACCGAATAGCGCTCCTCGACGGTCTTCCGTGCGGCCGGGACAACCGAATCGTGGCGGCTCGGATCGGACAGAAGTTGCCGCAACACGAACAGCCATTCGTCAGGCGTTGTGGCCAACCAACCGTTGACTCCGTGATGGATGATTTCGGAATTCACCCCCACCGGCGACGCGATCGCAGGGACTCCGGCGGCCATGTATTGCAGAACTTTGAGTCCGCATTTGTAGCGCGTCCATTCAGTGTCCGGCATCGGCATCAGACCGACATCGAATGTGCCGAGATCGGCGACTTCGGTTGCTTCGGACCAGCGGACAAAACGAGTCACGATGCCGTCGCGGTCGAAGCCAAGCCGTCGCAGAGGGCGATCCGATTCGGCGATGACGCACAGCTCGATCGGAAACTCGCGCGCGAGCTGCCGCAATGGTTCGCGCAAGACTTCGAGGTATTCGATGTTCGCCGCCGTGCCGGTCCAGCCGAGGGTCAAGTTCCGAGTTCCGAGTACCGAGTTCCGAGTCATTCCTCCTCGGAACTCGGTACTCGGTACTCGGTACTTTTCAAAATCCACACACGTCGGAATCACGGTCACGCGCGGGTTGATCGCCTGTGCGCGAGCCGCCAACAACTCATTGCCGGCGATGACGTGGTCGCTCAGGCCGCAGAGCATCTCGAACTTGCGACGGTTGAGGACGAACAGCCCGTCGTCGATATCGAGCACCAATCGGCGAGCGATCTGCCGCAACGATTGTTCGACGTCGAAAGTCGCGTCGCTGAAGAGTTCACGTTCGAGCACCACGACATCCGGCGACCAGCGTTCCAGCTCGGCGAGGTCGCTCCGGCGATTCCAGCGTTTGACGACCCCGCTCAGCCGGAAGCCGAGCAATGGCAGCGAGGCATACTTTTCCGGGCGGCTCGGCAAAACGAGGCATTCGTGGCCGAGCTGTTGCAGGTGCTGGACGAACTGCAACACGCGAAAGCGGCTGCTGGGGACAAATCGGCCGGAGGTCAAGAACGCGAGGCGCATGCCCGATGATAGCAGGCCGAGAGCCTGCCAGAACGTCGCGCACAACTCGTCTTGGGCAGATTGGCCCGGAGAAGTATGTTCCCGCCCCATTTCCAACCGTGGCTTTGTCCAGCCGCGGCTTTGTCCGCATTCCTTGTCCCGTTCGGGAGCCTGTATGTCACGTTCATCATCGGTCGCGATCGTTTGGCTGTTGCTCGCGTTTCAATCGGCCTGGCTTGCGGGGTGCGCCGGTGGCGTCGCGATGGATCAGACGGAAGCGCCGAGTGACAAGCCTCTCGAAGAGTCTCGTGTCGTTGAGCAGCAAACCCGCACGTTCAAAGTCTCGGTCGACGGAACGGATCGAGGCACGTTGACCATGCAAATTTCCAAGCACAGTGACGAGACCGAGTCGATGCGCGGCGAGACCGAATTGAACTTCAACTTCATCGTCTACAAGTACCACTACTCGTCGTCCGGCACGGAAGTCTGGAAGTCTGGGCGACTGATCGAACTGGCCAACGAAGCCGACTACAACGGCGACAAGTACGTCGTGCAGGCGTCGGCTCAGCAGCAAGAATTGGCCGTTGAAGTGAACGGCGAATCGCAAAGCACAGCAGCGGAAGCCTGGGTGACTTCGTACTGGCGTGAGCCTGGGCCGACCCAGGACGGCCAACAACTCTCGTTGTTGACGGCCGACAAAGGCCAGATGTTGTCGGGGGTTCTGCAACGTGTCGGCTCAGAGCAGATCACGGTTGCCGGCAACTCCGTCAACGCAACTCGGTATCAAATCCGAGGCGACGTCGAAGTCGATCTGTGGTACGACGACGAGCATCGACTGATCCGCCAGAACGCACGAGAATCCGGACATCGCGTCGTGATGGAACTCACAGAGATCAATCGACAAGAGTCTCATTGACGGGTGAAGTCTCGCAGAATCAGAGTTAGACTCCGGGCCGTTTCACAGCTCTCTCGGCTTGGCGGAAGCCGTACGCTCCGCCTTCACGCCCGCTTGATCGTGCAGGAACGAGACGCATGGAACTCAAAGCCGTGGCCTGCGGAAACTGCGGAGCACCGTTGCAGGTGCCGGACGCGGTGCGGTTCCTCAGCTGCAACCACTGCGGCAGTTCGCTGGAGATCAAGCACACGGACAGCGTCACCTATTCGGAGAAGATTGCTCAGATCGACGAACGCACCGAACGCATCGAGCAGAAGCTGGAAGTGTTGGAATTGGAGAGTGAGTTGGACCGACTCGACCGCTCGTGGCAGGTCACTCGTGAGACTCTCCTGGTGACCAACAAGCACGGTCGCAAGAGCATTCCGAGCAAAGCCGGTGCGGTGTTCGGCGGAGTGATCGCAGTGGTGGTTGGCATTGTCTTCACGTCTGTTGCCAGAGAGAGTCCGGTGGCACTCGGCGGTCTCGCGTTCATTGCTGTGGGACTCATTGGTGCCGTGACCGGTTACTCGAAAGCGAACGCCTACGAGCTTGCTGAGTGGGAGTATCAGGACAATCGCCGGCAACTTCAAAATCGCTTATCGAGCGCACGCGGCGAGTAACCACCATTGCCGTGGACGAACTTGTGACCGCCTGGAATCTGGCGGTCATCCGAATAGTCCAGATACCGGCGACCCTTCGCAAACTCGGTGAATGCGGCCGGCTTGATCGCGCAGATCGAGAACGGGATCGACTCCGAGCAAATGCAGAATCGTCGCGGTCAGATCGGCGGGAGTGACTGCTCGGTCAGCAGGGTACGCACCCAAGCGATCCGACGCACCGTAAATCGTTCCCGCACGAACGCCGGCTCCGGACAGGACCAGCGAGGCAACTTGCGGCCAATGGTCTCGGCCAGCATTCGCGTTGATCTTCGGTGTGCGGCCGAACTCCCCCATCGCGAGGAACAGCGTGTCGTCGAGCATCCCGCGCTCAGCGAGATCATCCAGCAGTGCCGACATCGCGAAGTCCGTCGGCGGCGCGAGCCGGTTCCGCATGTGCGCGAAGTTGTTGGCGTGCGTGTCCCACACCGGTGAGTCGCGCGGCCCTTCGTAGTGCCAGTAGACGGTGACCAGCGCGACTCCGGCCTCCAACAATCGCCGAGCCATCAAACAGCCTTGCCCAAACAGATGTGAGCCGTAGCGGTCACGAGTCGCCGCCGATTCGCGATCCAAATCGAATGCCGTCTGCACCGCGCTGGATGACATCAGCGAGAAGACTCGCTCACGCTGCGATTCGACAATCGCCGCACGCGATGAGAGCCGCTCGCCTCGCAACCGTTGATCGAATTCCGTCAGAAGTCTTCGTCTCTCGTTGAGCCGCGCAGCGGACACGCCCTCGGCCAGCGCGAGCGGCGGCGCAGCAAATTGATTCGTCTTCGCCGAGCCTTCGATCAACAACGGCGAGTGTCGCTCGCCCAAGAATCCGCCGGTCAGACCGGGAAATTCGTTGACCGCATCGTCGCGAATGATTTCCGGCAGCGACACGAACGTCGGCGGACCTTGCTGTGGCCGGACCAGCGACAAGATCGAGCCGACATGTGGATGATCGGTCGGCTGCGGTTTGATGTCGGTCGCCGTCTTCGCGTTTGCCTGCGGATGCCGTCGCCCCGTCAGCATCGTGTAGCCCGCCGACGTGTGGACCGTGTCGTCG
>CAZILR010000512.1:0-4692 GCA_964539995.1 uncultured Planctomyces sp. | reverse complement strand
TCGCGAGAGAATTGCTCGGCAACCCGCTCACCAAAGACGGCGTCGCCGATTTGCTATGGACACTCATCATGTCCCCTGAATTCCAATTGGTGCCGTGATGGAAATTCTGACGACGTTCGTCATCGCGTTCTTGATTCTGGCGGCTCCCGTTGGCTTCAGTGGCTCGAAGCACTATTGGGTCACGGTCGTTGCTTATCTTTTTTTCGCGTTCATTGCGTTGATGGGGACGTTTAATCTTGCGCTTGGCTTCTGCCTGGCCTCGATTGTCATTCTGTTGGCTCTCCGGGGATGCCGTGTCACTTCCAAGTGGGTCATTGGCATCATGTGTCTTTGGACTCTCGTGCTGCCAACGGCTGGATTACTCACAGGCGTTCGAGAACACAAAGAATTGCAGGCCAAGTATCCGATCGAATCGTTTTCAGAACGACTCGCGTATGAGGTTCCTCCTGCCGTTTTGCAAACGCCGAATGAGTCAGCGACAGACCCGGAACCGGATAACGAGGATGCCACACCACAGACCTGGCCTCGCAACTCAGACGATTCGCAACGTGCTCAGCGTCGGAAAACTGCATTGGAGCAATTCCATTCTCTGACGTTCTCACAATTCGTTTCCGCATTTGGTTTCGGCGCGAATCGCATGACCGAAATCCAGCGACACTTCCTCGATTACGAGCCTACCAATCCGCCGCCATTAGAGCGTTTTCCCAAGCGTTCCCCGGATATCGGACTGCACACAGCGGTCGAAAAGCCGTTGCTTGTCGGCAAGGGTGCGGATGGTCCAGTTGGTGGCCCACGGCCGAGCCAGTTTGAGGTCGTTCAACAATTCACATCCAGCCTGGCTTGGACTCATGTTGCTTCGCAAAAAAAGGCCGCAGGATTTGAGCCACACGGATTGATCCAAATTCCGTCGCTTTACGGCAGTTCGCGGGACGATTGGCAAATCTCCCGTCTCGATTTGGTCAGCCTGCTGAAATTTGCGGAGCCACGCGTGTATCTCTCGGAGCATCTGCCCCGCATGGAAGAATTACGGAACGCGGAGACTCGGCCGGTTGATGAATTCGAGCAGCGGGCGTTGCAGCAGTTGCGAGACGGTGAGAACATCGCCGTTGATCAGCAACTCAATTCGATCCGCATGGTGGGAGCCGTGCGAGCGGCCAAGCAGTGCCTCGATTGTCATTCGGCTCGTCGCGGTGAGTTGCTCGGCGCGTTTTCGTATCTGCTCGATCGCAAATCGCCGATCCCTCCGCCGAAGGCCGCTCCGAAACCCGTGTCGATGATTTGGAGAATTCCACATGACTCGTGACCTCAACGGAATCTCTCGCGCCGAGTCAGAGACTTTGTTGCGACGAGAATTCTTCACTCGCGCTGCGGCAGCGACATTGGCGACGGTCTCGACAGGCAGTCTGTTCGCCGAATCTGAGAACTCGTCCCGCCAGCAACCCAAGAAGCCGGCGTTTCCGGCGACTGCCGACACGCTGATCGTGCTCTGGATGGCTGGCGGAATGGCACACACGGAGACGTTCGATCCGAAGCGGCATGCGCCCTTCGAGCCGGGAATGAAAGCCGATGATGTGCTCTGCACATTCCCCGCGATCAAGACCGTGGTCGATGGGATTGAGATCACCGAAGGCTTTGAGAAAGTCGCGAACGTGCTCGATCGAGGGACGTTGATTCGTTCGCATGTGCTCGGCGATCTCGGCACGATTCTGCACTCGCGGCATCAGTATCACTGGCACACCGGCTATGAGCCGCCGCAAAACGTCGCAGCTCCACATTTGGGAGCCTGGATCGCTCACGCGCTGGGGCCGAAGAACCCGGCGATCCCGGCGTTCATCGACATCGGTCAAGGCTACGAAGGAAACGGCGAGGCCGAAGAGCTCAAAGCTTTTCAAACCGGCGGTTGTCTCGGAGCAGAGTTCAATCCGTTCCGAGTTCCCGATCCTCGGCAAGCGGTCAACATCGTGAAACCGCCGGCAGGCATGAGCCTCGAACGGTTCCGCCGCCGCTACGACACGTTTCGCAAGCTGGTGTCCGACGGAGTTGGCTCCGATGGAAAGGCGCTGAGCGACGCGCAACGTGACGCATTACTTCGCTCGGTGGAACAGGCCCATCGGTTGATGGATTCGTCCGCAGCGAAAGCGTTCGACCTCTCGTTGGAACCGAAAGAGTCCTTCGACACATACAACACCTGCAAGTTCGGCCTTGGTTGCTTGCTGGCGAGACGTCTGGTTGAGGAAGGTGCCCGCTTCATCGAAGTCACCACTGAATATGGCCCGTTCCTGCAATGGGACACGCACGACAACGGCCACACTCGGCTGGCGAAGCTGAAGTCCGAGATTGATGCTCCGATCGCTCAACTGGTGCTCGATCTGGAGCAACGCGGGTTGCTCGACCGAACGCTGATCGTGCTGGCCAGCGAGTTCAGCCGCGATTGCCTGCTCGAAGGCAAACCAGAGAAACCGGTCGGCAATCAAGTCGAGCAACCGGCAGAACTCAAGGAACTCAAGCACTACGGCATGCACCGCCACTTCACGGGCGCGTCCAGCGTCCTGATGTTCGGCGGCGGGGCGAAACGAGGTTTTCTCTACGGCAAGACCGCCCCCGAACGTCCCTGCACGACGATCGAAAACCCCATCAACGTCACCGATTTGCACGCCACGATGCTGCACACACTCGGCATCCCGCCCGACTACCACGTCACCGTCGAGCAACGCCCGTTCTATGTGACTCAGGATGGCAAAGGGCTGGCTCGACAGGAACTTTTTTCCTAAGCGATCTTGCAGGTCCGTCAGCGACAAGGATTGCTGTTCTACGGATTCCAAAATAAACAGCGCTGTTCGGCCACTGTAGCCCAGGCCCTTGTGGCCTGGTTGATTGTGAAACAACGAGGAATCGACCGACCCACAAGGGGTCGGGCGACCGCACTGTTTTCAATTGGAAAACGGATTACTCAATCACCTCGCAGTTTTTGTTGAGCTTCCGATACTGAGCGATTCCTTGTGGAGTGCAGACCGTGCCATGCAGCACTAATTTTTTAAGTCCTTTGATTTTGTTGATCTCGCCCAAGGCCTGATCGTTGATGCTCGACGACCCTTCCAGGTCGAGGATCTGCAAGTTTCTCAAGGTCTGAGCGGTCCTCATTCCCAACGCAGTCAAGCCGTTTCTCCCGACCCTCAGATGCACGATATTCACAGCCCCTTTCATTTCCGAGAATTGAGCATCTGTCAGTCCGGTGCCGCTTAAGTCGAGCAGTTCGAGGCTGGCAATGGATTTCACATGCTTCAAGCCGGCACGACCAAGTTGAGTGCCCGTTGAGTGAAGTTCACGCAGGACAGGTTTCGTCCGTGTGTACGCTTGAAGTCCCCGTCCATCGATTCCACTGTTGTTTTCCAATCGAAGGATCGCCAAGTTTTCCATGGCCGCCAAATGCTCGAAACTTTGATCCGTGACCGCCGTTTGGCTGATGTTGATTTCTCGCAGATTGGTGATGCCAATCAACTTTGAGACATCCGCGTCTTTGAGCTGATTTCCCGAAACATTCAAATTTTCTAACTGCGTCACTTTACCAAGAGCTTCCCAGCCTTGAGGGGTCACGTTCAGCGTCGATGCCACAATAAGCTTCCGCAGATTGGGGCAGTCCTTCAGAGACTCCAGACCAAGCCCGTTGATACTCGTTGAAGTCAAGTTGAGCTCAACCAACCCTGGAAACTTGCCAATCTGCCTCACCCCGTCGTCGCTGATCCCACCGAGCGTGACATCGACCGACTGGATCTGTTCCAACCCGCTAGGCAATGACGCCAGCAATTTCAAATCCTCGTCCATGATCGCCCGCGAGGACTTGCTCTGAAATTCCGCAATCGCTTTGACCGGGTCAACCGTTGTAGGAACGACCGGAGGTGCCGTGATGGCGGGACTCGGCTTTTGTTGTGCGGTGTTCGGTGCGGGTTGCGACCCTGCCGACGCGTTTCCAGAAGCGTTCTTTTCTTGTCCCGTCAACTCTTGAAACGTCGGAACCTTCTCGCAGCCAATGAAGACCAAAAGGATCAAGGTAATCCATCTCGATCCTTGAAAATGGACAGTCATTTCATCATCTCCGATTCTGAAGGTATGAAAAAACCCCTCGAAACTGCGTTTCGAGGGGTCGAAGAATTCAAACACAACTCGCACGAGTCAATTAGAAGTCATTGACCGTCTCACCCGCAGCCATCGTCCCCAAGGCACCCCAGATGCCGAACGGACTTTGACCATTGCAGGAGACCGAACTGGTCGATGCTTGCCCCGGAGCAGAACAAGCGCTGGTGTTGTTGATCGTCTCGTTGACGAACTTCACCGTGCCGTCCGCCATCAAGACCTGCACGCCACCGGTGTGACGGCTGCTCGGCGCAATAAAGCCGGTCAGGATCGTCTGCAAGTTACCCCAAGACGTGTTGGCAGTCGCCATACAGCTCCCGCTGTTCGGTGCGCCGCCACCAACCGTAACGGCACTATGGTAAGGATGTCCGCAAGCCCAGCGCTCGCTCATCAATGGGTTGGTCGTGTTTGTTGCATACGGAGCGGCACCCGCACCCGTGTAGAAACCATTCACGATACCAGTCTGGCAGCCAGAGGTGCCTGGAAGGCCTGGGAACGATGGGGCTTGGTTCTGAGCACGACCGATGATGTCGTTAATGTTGGCGGGATTTCCCAAATCAC
>CAZILR010000511.1:0-4693 GCA_964539995.1 uncultured Planctomyces sp. | reverse complement strand
CAAAAACTCGTACGCGTGCTTGCGAGACTCTTCCGGGAACGAGTGCCCGGCTTCGGGGTAGTGGCCCACGAGGTCATTCGCCTTTCCATGCAGTTCGTAGATCGGCCGGGCGGCGTTGATCACGTCCTGAACGCCGGAGACATCGAAGTCGCTGTCCTTCGTCGCGGCCGAAGCGAAGAAGGCTCGCGGGGCGATCGCGGCGACCAACTCGTGAAAGTCGAACGGCAGCAGCTTGGGATCGTTCTTGAACTCGGACGCGATGCGCGGCATGTAACGCGGGCCGGTCCAGCTTGGCACGTCGTCCTTTTGCATCGACGAAAAGCCACAACTCGAAACGACCGCCTTCAAACGCGGCTCGAAGACGGCGGTGAAGATCGCGTTGTGTCCTCCGAGCGAATGGCCGATGACACCGATGCGATTCGCATCCACGTCCGGCAGCGTTTCGAGCAGATCGACGGCGCGGATGTTGTCCCAGATCGCTTTCATTGTGCCGCTGACGTAGCCGTGTTTCGGGTCGAAGTCGTAAGCGTGCTCACCGAAGCTCGGATAGTCGGGAGCCAGCGTGATGTAGCCGCGTTCGGCGAGTTCGAGGGCGTACTTCAAATTCGGATCGCCACGAACTCCAGCCGGTTCGTCCTTGCCGGCATTGGTGGTCTGCTGCAAGCACAACATGGCGGGCCAGCTTGGGCCATGAATGCGAACCGCGTCCTTTGGAAACTCCGGTAGGTCGGCCGGTTTGGGAGGCAGGAAGAGATAGGCCGAGACTCGATCGGTCAGATCAGACTGATACGTCAGCTTGCGTCGAATCAGCTTGCCGACTTTGACCTCTTCGACAACCTTCACATCGAGCGGCACGCGCCGCAGCGGACTCGGCAAAGTTCCGGTCACTCGCTGGAAGTGACGCAGAATGTGCTCGCGCCGTTTGACCCAATCGGCCGAAGTCTTGATGTTGTGCTTCGTGTCGCCGTTGTCCAACACGAACGAGACGTCTTGATGATTCGGGTATTCTGGCAGCGATGCGTGCGAGACGAATCGCCCGATGGGAAAGCCGTTCGAGTAGTCAATCTCGAACGCCCCGTTGGTGGTGCGGTAACGGATCGTTTCGCGCCGGTCAAAGTCGCTCGGTCCCGTGCGTCGGAGATCATTCGCAGGCCTGTCCGCCGAATACCAATGACCGGCAGACTGCAAAACAATCTCCGTCCGATTGCCGAGTGCGTGGCCGGTTGTCGTGAAGACCTTGCCGTCCACGCGGTCTTTGGTCACGAAGTGCGGCTCCACATGGAGCCTGGCTCGCAGCATCCAGCTCACCATCTCAACGGCGTCCGCGTACGGGCAGGTCGTGTCATCGGCTCCGTGAACCGTCACGATTCGACTCGCCGAACCGAGCGATTTCATCGTCGCCAAATGGTCCGGGTTGCCGAGGAATCGCAGCTCCTGATGATCGAGCGACAGAAAGTTCGGACTGTTTGGATCGCGGCTGTAGCGAGCATCAAGATCACTGCCGCCCGGCAAGTTGAACGCGATGTCGTCCGAGAGTTTCTTCATCCCGCACAGATCAACGACGCAGGCGAACGTGTGCGGCGCGAGTTTGTTGCACATCAGCGTGACGTTGCCGCCGCCGGAACCGCCGGTCGCGAAGACTCGGCCGTTCGCGAACTTCACCCCCCTGCCCTTCAGTCCGTGGTCGAGCCACCACAATGCTCGCAGCGCATCGAGAGCTTGCAAGTAGCCGAAGTCATACGGCTCCGGGCCTTCGATCGAGTCCTTCGGGCCGCTTTGCAAATAGTTGACACACAGTGCGACGACGTTGAGCTTCTCGGCCAGCACGGTCGGACTGGCCGTGCCGACGCAATCGGTGCCGCCCCAGTTGTGTAGCGTCACCATCAAGCCAGTTCGCTCGCCGACGTTCGCCAGCTTCCCGCCGGGGTAATGCACGAGCACACGCACTCGGCGCGGCCCCGGCCGCAGCGGCCACTCCTGAGCCGGAATCTCGACGGCGGTGTTTTGATCTGGCAGAGCCAGCCAATCCTCGGCTTGCAATCGCATGGGCGCGAGCGTCGCCAACACACACAGAACGACGAGTGGTCGGAGCGTCATGCAGTCCTCATCTTCGTAGCCATCATCGCATCGAGGTCGTGATTTTCAAAGTAGCCCTGTCGCTCCGCGACAGGAAAGCCGAACGCGAATCAAGGCTCGCGAATTCTTCGAGTTCCAAACGTGTTGCACGATCGGCTGTCCTGTCGCGGAGCGACAGGGCTACAACGCTCAGCGTGACGGCTACGCATCACTTCAGACCGGCCGTCGTGATGGTTGATTGGCCCAGCGTCAGTGAGCGGCCAGCCGCTTGGCCGCTCGTCGGCTTTTGCAAGAACTTCGGCAACTCCGCGCGGTCGAAGAAGCCGTAGTCCGGCTTCTCGTGGCGACGCAGAGCGTTCTCGATGTTGTCGTCCTTTCCGTATTGGATGAAGAACGGCACGTTGCTGCTGCTGGACTCCCAGGCGGGCTGACCTTGATAGACGAACTTCAGCCGGCTGAACCATTCTTTGGTCTGGTAGGTGCCGGCTCCGTGGTAGCTGATTTTGCGATCCTTCGGGCCTTCGACCGCAGCAACCAGATCGATGGTTCCCGCCGGGCCGTGCTTGCAGTCGATCGTGGCGAGGCGTTTGGTCAGCGCCGCCTCAACGGTCGCTCGTTGAGCGGCGTCGGTGATCCCGTTGAGGTCCAGCTTCACCGTCGTCCCGGCTTTCAAGACGAACAACGTCGGGTCGGTCAGAGCCTTCTTCAGCAAGTCTTTCGCACCGGCGTGTGGCAACTGCATCGCGTGGAGTGCTCCCGGAGCATTGTTCCCGGCGGAGACCGCGACGTAGCACAGGCCGTTGACACAGCGAATTTGCTCGGCACCTTCGTACTGCCAGAATTTGAGTTGATTGAGCATGTCGATCAGGAACTTGCCGCCGCCGAGAATGTAGTCGTCATCGGGGTATTCGATGTGACCGTTGATTTGCAGGCCAGCCGGCACAAACGATTGTTCGAGCTTGCCGCTGGCGACGTCCCACATCAGCACTTTGTCGAATGCGACGCAACCCAGTCGCTTGCCCGTCGGGCTGAACGCGAGTTGCGGCCACTGCAACTTCATCGGCGTGGCTTGTTGAGCGACGATTTGCTGTTTATCGACATCGAACAGCCCGACATTGTCGCCGGTGCAGTACGCGATGAGCTTGCGATCGGGGCTGAGGGCTGGCTTGCCATCGGCCGATTGGAACCAGCAGATCGGCTCCATGTCCGGGTACTTCCAGATCGCGACTTTGCCGCCGCGGCTGGCAGTCGCGAGCCGTTCGGCGTCGAGGAATTCGGCCCACATCACATCGCGCGGGCCGCCGGAAACTTCTTCGTAGGGAGTGCAGATCAGCAGCTTTTCGATTTTGCCGCTCTTCAACGTCCAGACTTCGAGTCGATCCAAGTTGCCGAAGCCGAACTCATCGCGACGCATCAGAATCTGGTCGCCGTCGTCGTGAATCGCCAGCGGGACCATTTGCACGGGAGCCGTCACCGAACCACCCGCCTTGCCGTTTGCCAGATCAACGCCGAGCAATCGCGTCGTCCCTCCTTCGCGCGGGTTGCCCATGTTGTAGCCGATGACCGCTCGCTTCAGATCGCGGCTGACGACCAGCCCTTTCATCCCCTCGAAGAAGTTCGCTTTCTGCGGCAACGTGATCGGCTTCAGCTTGCCGCTCGCGTCAGCCAACTCGGCCTTCGGTGCTTCGGTCTTCCAGCCACCTTCGGGCGGAGCCAGCGTGATGACATCTGCTTTCGACCAATCAACTTTGACGACCGGAACGTCGCTGTCATCGACCGGTTCCGCCGTCGTCTTCGACGCTCCCGGCCGCGCGGGTCGCTCTGGCCGGCCAGGTCGCGCCGGCTGAGCGGGTGTTGTGGTCTTGGATTTCGCCTTGAACGGATCGTCTTTCGGCTTCGCTTTCGATTTGAACGGATCGTCGTCCTTCGCTTTGGCGAGATCGTTGGCCACCTTTTGATCGGCGGCGCTGAGCTTCTTCAGCTCAATCTCGATCTCCTCGCCGTCTTCCTTTTCCAGCGTGACGTTGCCGTCGGCCAGCGAGACGAACTTGGCTTTGATCTTGAACTTGCCGGTCGCGTCCGACCACTGCCGCAATTCGGCCGCGACGAGCGTTCCGAACGTCATCAAGCCGCAAACCAACAGCAACCACCCGCTCCGAGAACCAAGACGTGTGCGCATCGCCGATCCATCCGCAAAAAGAACTGAGGGGAATTCCACTCGCCGCCTCAACCGAACGGTCGGCGACTTGGAGCGAAATTCCAACGCGGCGATGAACCGGGTGCAAGCTCAGCCCGGAGAGGAGTCACTGGCTTTTCGGCGGGACGGTACGGCGAGCCTCTTCCAACTCCGCCTTCGCGAGATCGACTTCGGCCTGGGCTTTTTCAACGAACGGTTTCAGCCGATCTAACTCATCGCTGCTGTCCGTCGTGCTCTCGAGTTGTTTCTGCTGGCGGTCGAACTGCAATTTCATGAACTTCAACACGGCTTCCGCCTTCTGGAGTTTGGCCACGAGAACCGACTCTGAGCGTGGAGCAACCTCGGACTGCGATCGTTCCGGTGGAGACTTCGGCTTACCTCCGCGTCGCAGCGTCGCGCCGCGGTAATCGCTGCCGATGT
>CAZILR010000510.1:0-4726 GCA_964539995.1 uncultured Planctomyces sp. | reverse complement strand
AGGCGAGGACGATAAAACGGCGACGAAGAAACTCGTGCCCGAAGGGGTCGAGGGGCGAGTCGCTTACAAAGGCCAACTCAGCAGTTTCATCTACCAATTGGTCGGCGGCCTGCGAGCCGGCATGGGATACCTCGGCACAGCAAACATCACCGAGCTACGGACGAAAACTCGGTTCATTCAAATCTCAGCGGCGACGGTTAGGGAGAACCATCCTCATGACATCGCGATCACCCAAGAGTCACCCAACTACACGACGGAGCACGCTCCGGATTCTTTCTGATCGGCTGTTGAGCCGCTCAGCCGGAATGGGCGCGAGCGGCGTGTTGAGCCTCGCGATCCTCTTTGGCGGAGCCGCCGTCAGCGAAGCGGGCGTCCGCGACCTGTTCTCCAAATCCAATTCGAGTTCGTCCACCTCTGCGAAGGCGACGTTGCCGAACGCGAATCCGCGTAGTGCCAAAATCAGCCGGCTGTCTGCGCAACGCAAGCCGGGCCAGCTACTCGCTCAGTCCGACGCGCCGCTCGACCGACTGAAACAGCGTGATGCCGAGCAGCGATTCCGCGACGTCGTCAACGAAGACGATCCGTTCGAGGAAGCCCCGGCCAAGTCTTCCGCGATTTCACCGAAGGCTCCTTTGAATGCGAAGGCGGATCAGTTCGACTCGCCGCGGACGACGCGCGAGCCGGCACCGATTCAGCCGCCCGAAGAACGCATCGCCGCGCTGCCGAATGCTCAACAGCCATCCTCCGATGACGCCGTCCCGGAGCCGGTCACCAGTCCAACTCAATTGAAACGCATCTCGGACATTCAGCCCTTCTTCGACTACCAGCCAGCCAGCGCAATCAAGGGAGAAGTCTGCTGGGATCTCTGCCCACGTCCGGATGGCATGCCCTGCAAGCCAGATGAAAACAACAACATGCCCGAATGTCCCAGCGAGTTCAAACTGAGCGACGCGGCGTACTCGAATCGCATGTTCTCCGACTGTCTCTATCAGTGGCAGGCGACAGACCAGTGGCACAATCCGCTGTACTTTGAGGACGTCTCTCTCGAACGGTACGGCCATGTGCATCACGAGTGCGTGCAGCCGTTCGTGTCGATGGCTCGGTTCGGAGTCCAACTGGCCGGCCTGCCGTATCAAATGACGATCGATCCGGTCTGCAAGAAGATGTACAACCTCGGCTACTACCGAGCCGGTGAGTGTGCTCCGAAAAAGCACTACCGCGTCCCGTGGAATACTCACGCGGCCGTCAACACGGCAGCGGTCTGGACGGGACTGATCTACATCTTCCCGTAGTCGTTCGGACGCCTACGTCCGAACGGACCATTGACCGGACGTAGGCGTCCGGTCTACGGATTCGCCCGACGTTGCCGAGACGCCGGGCTTTTTCTTGCGCCGTCAAGACAATCGAGTGCTTGCCACGCTTGCCGGCTCTCGCCGAGTCTGTTCTTTTATCCGCTCCGAACTGAACTTCGAGAGCCACCGAACATGCCCGCCACGCCGACACAATCCCTGGCCGCCGATCTGCTGAATCGCCTCGACGCGACGATCCTCGATGCCGAACAGCAAACCAAACCGCTCGAACTGGAGCCGTACCGCAGCCAACTTTTCGAGCTGTTCGTCATCGCCGACGCCAGCGGCCTGATGCGTGAGGGTTCCGAACCGGACCTCTCGCCGGAGGGGCTGAGTCGCGAACTCGGCAACCGCTGGGGACTGACGACCGCCGCGCAGGCGTCGCAACAACAGCTCAACAAGATGTCGCCGGAACACCTCTCGAAGATGCGGTTGCTCTGGTCGTTCCTGCGAATGTGGATGGAGGGGCAATACGCCTGGAGCAGCTGGGGAGAGTTTCACGATCGGCCAGCGGAAGATGATGTCGCCGCGAATGCGATGGATTGAGTGATGACACGGTGACAAGGTGAGGGGGTGACAAGGTGACGGAATTCAGACGCTTGCCCTTCACCTTGTCACCGTGTCACCCCCTCACCTTGTCATCAATTGAAAGCCAAAGGCCCGCGCCGTGACTCCCCCCACTCATTCGCTCGACCTGCTCGTCGTTGCTCCGCATCCCGATGATGCGGAGATCGGAGTCGGCGGGACAATCCTCGCGTGTCGGCAGCAGGGATTGAGAGTTGGCGTGATCGACCTCACGACCGGCGAGCCGACTCCGCACGGATCGCTGGAACTCCGCGCGGCCGAGACGGCCGCCGCCACGAAAATCCTCGGCCTCGATTGGCGAGCGAATCTCGGCTTGCCCAACCGCAGCTTGCAGGCGGACCTCGAATCGCGCCGTGTACTCGCGTCGGTCTTCCGGCTGACGCGGCCAAAGATCATCGTCGCGCCGTTCTGGGAGGACGCGCATCCCGATCACGTCGTCGCCAGCCGACTCGCCGATGACGCTCGCTTCTGGAGCAAGCTGTCGAAGTCGGACATGCCGGGAGAGCCGTACTGGCCGCCGAAGATGCTGTACTTCTTCAGCATCCATTTGCGGATTCATCCGAAGCCGGCGTTCGTGTTCGACATCACGCCGCACATCGACGCCAAGATGTCCGCGATCCGCAGCTACGAAAGCCAATTCCTCACCGGCCGCCCGCAGGCTACGCCGACAATCCTCGACGACATTCGCGACCGTGCCCGCTACTGGGGCTGGACGATTGGCGTCCCGTTCGCCGAACCGTTCGCCAGCCGCGAAGAAATCGGACTGAGCGAACTGCGATCGCTGGTCTGATGCGACGAATCGAGTTCCGTCCAAGTTTTCAACAGCATGCCGAACGACACCGTTCACTAGGCGCGGCGGCCGGTGACCCGATGAACCCTGAAAACCGTAATGCTGCTGCGGTCAGGTGAAACGGCTGATTCGATGACGGTCACCTCAACTGTACCAGACAAGCACCGACTGGCCCGCGTTCGCTGCGGCTTTGTAGAAGCATTTCAACTTCTCAAATTGCGGGACGATGTATTCAGTGAAGGTCTCCTCGCCTTCCTCTTGCCAGTACTCAACGGGCAATTGCAGCGTATCCATCAGCTCGAAATTAAGTTCACGCCGCAGAATGCTCTCGTTCACTTTCTCCAACTCGACCGAAAACTTCCTAACCTCTTCCGGTTGAAACTCGCATGCTGGACCGTAGCCAACATTCAGACCGTTGAGCTTGTTGGAACCACGGCCCTCAATGCAGATCGCAAGTTCATCCAACGGCGGAATCGGTTGCGGATCGGGCAATGACGGCATTTCCTCGCCAAGAGCTTCGTTTATCGATGCAGCGAACTCGATTTGCTCGGCTCGCTTGCACGGCGAAAGCAGCCAGGCAATTACGCCAGCCGCCTTGTCGAGGTCTATGAAGTCGCCTCCTGGTGGTACGTTCTGATGTAGTCGCGCAAGAGTTTCAGGCGATCGGGGCAACGCTTGAAGCTGGGCCGGGGTCAGTCGAGCGTAGCAGGTGATCATGCTCATGGCGGAGTACCAAGCCGGCGAACTTGTATTTCTCCGCGATGACCGCGGATGCGATTTAACTGCAGAATTATCTGCGATGATCGCGACTGTCAACGAATGGTTACAGCCGCTCGATCTTCGCCTTCGCACGCTCTTGCTTCAGGACGTCGCGCTGCATCTCGGTCGAAAGTTGCTGCAAGATTTCTGGCCGAGCGTCTTCCAAGCTGAGTTGTCCCTCGCTTCGTTCGGTGACGGTCAGCAGCAGCACGCCGAACGGTGAGAGAACTGGTTCGCTGACCTCGCCGACTTTCAGTCCGAACGCGATTTGAGGGTAGGGGGGCGGCTGTTTGCCTCGGAAGCCGAAGCGGCCGAGGTCGCCTCCCTTGGCGGCGCTCGGAGCTTGTGAATGCTTCTTGGCGGCGTCCGCGAACGTCAGCTTGCCGGAGACGATTTGTTGGCGAAGGTCGGCCAGTCGCTTTTCGTCCGCGGCGGGATCGTCGCCTTTCAACACGATCTGAGCGGCTCGGACTTCGCTGCCGTCGAACTCGTGTTTCCGGCTCTTCCAGATCTCGCGAAGCTTTTCGTCGGTCGTCTGACGGCGAACGTACTCGTCCCAATCGAGCGGCAGGGTCAGTTCGCGGCGCAGCGTTTCTTCGGTGAATCCCGACTTGGCGAGCAGCTTGTCGAAGTCCTCGCCCTGAGCCTTCAGTCGAGTCTTGAGCTGAGTCAGGTGCGCGTCCAGCCGCTGAGAATCGGCCGCGACTTTCTTCTGAGCCAGAAATGCGCGGAGCAACTGGCGGTCGATCAGCCGTTCGATCATCTGCTCGCGCTGCTGCGGTTCATCGGCCGTTAGCTTCAGCGTCTTCGCGAAGAAGTCGAGATCCGCCTCCGTGATCGCCTGCCCGTTCACGCGAGCCACAATCGGCGAGTCGCTCGCGGCCGCCGGCTTCGCGACCTTGGATCTCACGCTCTTCGCTTGCTCCGCGCCGAGCGGGCAGACAGCGACGATCAACACCCACGCGAACATCACCAGAGAAAACGTCTTCGCCATCACTCGCTCCAGGCTCTCCGTAGGGTGGGACCAGCGGCGCTTCGCCGCGCCGGCCCACCATCTTCTGTCGTGAATCATGATGGTGGGCCGGCGCTCGAAGCGAGCTTGTCCCACCCTACAACCTTCGCCATCACTAGCCCCTCACCACTCACGTCTCGAACTCCGCCCACACGGCTGCGTGGTCGGACGCCTGAGTCACCTCGTCCGTGACTTCGGGGAAGTGCGGGAACTTGCCGCCGAAGTTGGTTT
>CAZILR010000509.1:0-4728 GCA_964539995.1 uncultured Planctomyces sp. | reverse complement strand
GAGGGCGTCATTAACGTCACCGTCCGCGAGTTTGCGTCGCTGCCCGACATCGACGGCGTCGCCGCCCGGAAAATGCAGATTCACACCGAGCCCGCGACCAAGCGGCTCATGGTCAATGACCAGCGCGGGATCATCTATCGCGTCAGTGAAGACGGCAAGCAGGTGACGCGGTATCTCGATCTCAATGAGTTCGGGGCGGCGGTACAGTCGACCGGGCGTGAGCGTGGCTTTCAGAGCTTTGCCTTCCATCCCGACTCGCAGCAACTGCTCGTCACCGACATCGACGGCTGTCAGGCTCTGACGGTCAGGACGTGGCAAGAAAGTCCCAACTCCAGCGCGTTGTCGTCACTTGTTGCTCAGAATCGAGGCCGTTTGAGATTCGCGGAATCGGCGAACGTCGTGGCGATCTACACCCGGGAATTGGTGCGATTGGCGACCACCACCGGACAACCGTTCGGCAAGTTCTCGCGAGCCGGAGACGAAATTCTCACCGATTGCGAGCTCTCTCCCAACGCCGATTGGCTTTACCTCGGCACATCGGGCAGCACTCCGGAACTCTGGAATCTGCGAAGGCTCCGTGAATCTCTCGCACACCATTCACTCGCAGGCGATTGGCCGACGTTGATCGACAACAAGCCGCCGTAAAGGAAAAGAATCGTCCGTTTTCCCAGGAATCAAGGCAAATCCTTTTTGAATGAAAGAGCCTCCATGTCGAGTCGCACAAAGATCACAGCGTTGCGATTGTCTTGTTTTCTGCCACTGCCGCTGGTTCTGACGGTCTGCTCGCCGAACTGGGCCGAGGATTCCAAGTCAGCGCCAGCATCACCACGGGCTGAACAATCGGAGGTCGAAACCACCACGCTCAATTTTGACGAACTGCCGGCGGACAACGTGGTCGGCAACGCCGTGGGACGCTGTGCCGTGGACGTGTATCGCAAACTGGGATTATTGATCGGCACTTGCGACTTGACCGGCGTGCCGGCCGTCGGCAAGACCATCCGTCTGACAAATCCAGTGGCGGGCTTTGAAGTGATGGGCGGTCACGATCAACCCTATCTCTCGCCCTACAACTTTGTGATTGCCGCTGGAGGAGGGACGCACGATGTGTTGCTGACCTTTGAAGAACCGGTCACGTCCGTGTCGGTGATGAGCGACCGCTTCCGCGAACGGGGTGAGGTGATTCGGCTCATGATCCTGGAGCCAATCGAAGTCCCTGACAAAGCATCGAAAGGCCGCCCCGGACCTCCCCGTCATGCCGATTTTCGAGTGCTCGCCGGTGTGGAGAAGTTGGACAACGCTCAGGTCGCACCCGACAACGTGCTTGCCGTCGATCTAAAGGGGCAAGAGTTCCAATACGTTCTGTTTGAATGCACGACCGAACAAGAGGGCTTCGACAATCTCCGATTCACTCGAAAGAAACCGGCCAAAATCGGCGCAGAAACTCCCGTGAGTTCTGAAGACACGACTGGCCGAGACTCTCAAAAACTCAGAAAGCCACTAACAGAATGAACGCCTCAGAATCCATCGAGTTGGCGGTCGTTGGCCATGCTTGATCGGGACAGGCCACGTTAATCCTCAATCTGCTTCTGGCTCGTGTCTGGAGCGAACAGCACGGCCAGCATTCCGAGCGCGAAGATGAGACTTGTCGCGCGGCCGAGCCGAGCGTAATCGCCGCGAATGAATTCGCTGTGAATGAGTGCTCCGCTCGCGAAGACCGTGATCGCCGTCAGGATTCGACCGAAGTTGAAGCTCACCCCCGCGCCGGTCGAGCGGACGCGCGTCGGAAACAGTTCGGGCAGGAACAGCGGCAGCCATCCAAAAAAGATGCCGCTGAAAAAGCCCAACGCGCCGACCCAAAACAAAAACGACGCATCGGTCGGAACGAGAAACCAAAACGTGTACTGAGCGCTCGCCAGACAGAGCACGCTGGCCATGAAGTACGCTCGGCGACGGCCCACGATGCTGCCGATCCATCCACCCAGCAGGCTTCCCACAATGCCGGTCACGGATCGAGCCTGCGACACATTCGCCTTGAGCAACGGATTCGGTGGCGTCATCGCGTCGCCAACCTGGCCCGCCCACGGCACCATCCAATTCGCGCTCCCCCAGCCGCCAAACAGCGGAATCGTCGCCAGCAGAATGCCGACGACCGTGATCCTCAGCAGCGGCGGATGAAAGACTTCCCAGGTCGATGCGGGTGTTGTTTGCCCGTCTGAAATTTCCTTCCGAGCCGCCAGCCAACGCGGAGACTCCGGGACCGCGAATAGCGAGAACAATCCCAACACCAACGGCGCGGCACCGATCCAGAAAATCCAACGCCAGTCGCCGACGGTCACTGGCTTGTAGGCCGCGATCGTCGAGACAAGGAAGATGCCGATATTGGCCGATGTCCCGATCACTCCAGCAGCGGCTGCGCGAGACAGGCTCGACCACGCTTCTGAAACCAACGCCACTCCGTTCGGCCACATGCCGCCGACTCCCGTGCAGGCCAGATACCACAGCACCAACAATTGCGACGGCGACTGCGCGAACGACGCTGCGGCTGCCATCGACGAATAGGTCAGAATGCTCAGAGCCATCGACTTTGAGCGGCCGATCTTGTCCCCGATGCGGCCGAAGACCAATCCGCCAGTCGCGGCTCCGAACAAAAATGCGCACACGAGCCACGCATTCCACCGAGCGACACGCGCGTTCCATTCCTCCAACTGTTGCTTGTCTTCCTCGGACATTGAGGACGTCGCGGCCGGCTTCGCTCCTTTTTTCGGAGCCAGCTTGTTCAACGCCTGAAACCGTGCGACGTCGAGCTGCCCCGTTTTTTCCAACAGGTGTGTCGCCGCCGGTTGCATCGCGATCGTCGTGATCGCCAGATGAAACCCCGCGCAGAACCAGCCGAGAAACGCGCAGATCAAGACGATGTACCGGCCAGTGGGTGTCAGCGTCGGAGCCGCAGAGTCTTGCATCTCTTGATCCTCTCCGGCCGAGAGCTGTTCGCCGATTGGTTGGCCTGGATTCTATCACCCCCACCGGGCTTGCCTCGGTGGCTCGCGGGTCTTGGCACTACCTGAGTGTCACCTGAAATTCTCGCTGGCGTAGTGCAAAGACCCGCGAGCCACCGACGCGAGGTCGGTGGGGTGCTGGACTAACTGAATGCCTTCCGCAACTGTTCAACCTCGCTCTTGAGCGTGCGGCTGAACGACGCGACGTCGGAACTGTGCATGACGAGATTGCCGCCCGCCTTCGACCATTCGATTTCTTTCTCGACGCTCAGCCAGAAGTGGATGCCGGCTCCGACACCGTGCTCGCGAGCGATGCTGAAAATCTTTCGCACCGCCTCGTCGAAGCGCGGATGATCGTACTGCTCCGGGATGCCGAGATTGCACGACAAGTCGTGCGGGCCGATCAGAACCGAGTCCAATCCCGGCACCGAACAAATCTCGTGCAGGTTCTCGATCGCGGGCACGCTCTCGATATTGGCGATCAGAATTTTGTCGCCGTTTCGCTTTTCGAGGTAATCGCGCAGCTCCGGTTCGAGCGTGTTCGGATCACGGAGCGCTTCTTGCAGACGTCGGCCCTTGAGCGGCCGATACTTGACCGCACCGACGAGTGCGCGAGCTTGCTCGGCCGTTTCGAGGTACGGCCCGATGATCCCGCCCGCTCCGGCGTCGAGCGCTTTGCACGCCTCGAACGGATCGTTGCACGGAATCCGCACGACCGGCGGAATCCCGGCTGCCGAGTACGTCTGACAAATCCAGGAGAGTGTCTCGCGTCCGATCGGCGTGTGCTCGGTATCGACGAACACAAAGTCGATCCCGACCTGCTTCACGAAGTTTGGCCACAACGGTGACGTGCTCACCATCGCTGAGGAGTAGACTCGCTTGCCTGAATGCAGAGCCTGAATAATTTCGCGACCGGTCATGGTGTCTCCTTTGGTGTTGAACTCAAACCCCACTGGGCTTGCCCCGGTGGCCTGCGGGTCTTTGCGCGACTCTTGTTTTGAATTCTGATGGGGGCGAGTAGTGCAAAGACCTGAATCCACCGGGGCAAGCCCGGTGGGGTCTCGAACATCTTTCACTTCACCTCCACCGGTTGGCCGGTGCGACACGATTCGAGTGCCGCTTCAACCGTTGCGAAGATAGCTCGGCTGGTGCGAGCGTCGAGGATCGTGTCGCCGTCAGTGTCGATGGCATTCGCAAAATTTTCGGACAGTAGAAAATCGTTGTCGTTGGCAACTCGCCGCTGACGGAATTCCTTGGGTGGTTGGCCACGATAATAAACGCCGACCGCCGGTCGCGACTCATCCACGACGAGCGCCCCTTCGCTGCCGAGCACATGCAGTTTGATTTCGCCGCCGCTGGGATGACTCGCCGCGCCGATGCGACCGATCGCTAGTGTCGCGACGAGACCGCCTTCAAGTTCCAGCGTCACGCTCGCCAAATCCTCGACGCCGTTGTCGGCATGGACTTGCTGAAAATGACTCGCCGACCGAGCGAACACTCGTCGCACGTCACGGCCCATCAGCATTCGCAAGTAGCCGAGCGGATAGATTCCCTCGACGGCCAACTCGCCCATCGGTTCGACACCGAGTCCGCCGTCCGAGCCATCGACGTGCGCCGCGATCAGATGCGATTGCCAGTGGATCGGCGGGTAGCCAGATTGCCGGCTCCCCTTCGGCGGGCCGGCGTCTTTCGCGAAATAGAAGTCGAGATGCACCGCTTGTGGCTGGCCGAT
>CAZILR010000508.1:0-4739 GCA_964539995.1 uncultured Planctomyces sp. | reverse complement strand
GACGTGGCTGGTTAATACGCCAAAGGACCGTAGCCGAACTCGTGAGAGTTCGGATCAAGGTTCAGGGACGCCTGACCGAAGTCTCACGACCTCGGCTACGAATGCGGGAACAACCACCGCGTCGATGTTGATCCCGCCGCTAGCCGCGCTGCCGATTGCAACGGGCAACACACTGCTGCTGCAGATCGCTCTGTTCTTCACGAAGGCGGGAGCGTTTGTGTTTGGCAGTGGTTTGGCGATCGTGCCGTTTCTCTACAGCGGAGTCGTGAAGGAGTACGGCTGGCTCAACGAGCAGCAATTTCTCGACGCAGTCGCGGTGGCGATGATTACTCCCGGCCCGGTCGTCATCACGGTTGGGTTCATCGGTTATCTCGTCGCCGGCTTGGAGGGGGCGACGATCGCCGCGCTGGCGACGTTTTTGCCGTGCTACTTGCTGACGATCATCCCGGCTCCGTATTTCAAGAAGCACGGTAAGCGGCCGGGCATCGTGGCGTTCGTGGATGGCGTCACCGCCGCCGCGGTCGGAGCGATCGCCGGAGCAGTGCTGGTGCTCGGCCGCCGCACGATCTTCGCAGGCGGTTGGTCGCCGGAGTGGCCGAAGGTCACTGTCCTGTTGGTGACGCTCGGCCTGCTGCTCAAGTTCAAAAAACTGCCGGAGCCGGTGATCATTCTCGGTGCGGCACTCGTTGGTCTGGTCGTGTATCCGCTCGTGCATCCGTGACGAAAATGCTCCGGGCCGACTTGCGCGGTTCCGAAGACTTTGACGATTGCTGAAGATTTTCCGGCGAACTGCCGATCAATCCGATGTCGAACAAAAGCTGACCGGACCACCGGAGGCGTGCGGAGGCTGTAGGCTTTTCCGTTGGCCTCCGTTTTCGTTGGGGTCCGTCGAGGAACCGCAAGTCGCCAGGGAGGGCGTCATGGTTTCGGTCAGAGCACGCTGGAGGGTGGCCGTCCTCATCGCCGCGATGGCTTGTGGGGCTGGGACGCGCGTGCTTGCGCAAGATCCCAACTTGGGTCCGCCACCAGCGCCGGAGATCATTCAGGGCGTCGGCGTTCCCGTCGCGCCAGACGACAGCGACAGCGAGCCGGCCACCGACGTCACGGCGGAACTGAAATCTCTGCGAGAGTCTGTCAAGCGACTCGAAGACGAGGCGCAGAAGCGACGCACTGCGGAGCAAGCCAAGAAAGACGCCGAAGCGAAGAAGGCCGCCGAGTGGGTCGATATGTCGACCGATAAGTGGACCGTGAAGCTCGGCGGGCATGTGCAGATCGACTACATCGACTGGACCAATGCCGACCCTGGTATTACCGGCCCGGCTGCTGCGCCCGGCACGAAGAACTACACCGAATTCCGCCGACTCCGTCTGACGGCCGACGGCACGGGATATGGCGTCTTTGATTTTCGTCTGCAGATGACTCTCGAACCGACAACATTTGGCGACACCCCTCCGGCGGGCATCACTTACACACCGGACGTCAAGGACGCCTACCTTTCGATGAACGAAATCCCGTGGCTGGGACGCATGCGCATCGGAAATTTCTTCGTCCCTTTCAGTCTCGAACAAGTGACCAACGACACGAACAACATCTTCATGGAGCGATCCATTCCCACTCAAGGAGTCTTTGCCGCGGATCGTCAAGTCGGCATGGCGCTCTACAACGTGACCGACGACCAAAGTTTCACATGGACCTTCGGAGCATTCCTCAACAGCAGTGGCAGCAACGCCATCCAATCGAGCAAGAAAAAGATTGATGACAATCAGGGCTATCGAGTCAGCGGCCGTGTCACATGGCTGCCCTATTACGACGAGCCTTCCAACGGTCGCTATCTCATTCATCTCGGTGCCGGAGTCCTTTACACCGAGGATCAAGGGGCCGGCGTTCGATTCCGAGCGCGGCCTCAAATCCACGAAGGTCCGCGATTGATCGACAGCGGCGCGCTCAACGCCCATGCGACGGCGACAGGCAACGTGGAGTTGGCCGTTGTGTGGGGACCGGTCACCTTCCAGAGTGAAGCGTTCCTCTGCGGCGTCAACATGGTGACGGAGGGCAACAAAAATGTCGGGGGAGCCTATGCTCACCTGAGCTACTTTCTGACGGGCGAAAATCGCATCTACGAGCGATTCGGACAACACGGTGCTCAGTTCGGCCGCAATGTTCCGATCACGAATTTCTTTCTGACGTCTAGCGGTTGCGGTTGGGGTGCGTGGGAAGCGAAAGCTCGCTGGTCGTACTTGGATCTCAACGATGTCAATCGCGTCGTCGGAGCGACCAGGTTCGGTGGCGAATACAACGACTTGACGGTGGGCATGAACTGGTACTGGTCCGATCGCACGCGGGTCATGTTCGATTGGATTCACCCAATGACGAGCGCCAAGAGCACATTCGGTGCAACTCAGTCCGATCTTTTGGCCATGCGGTTTGATTTCAACTGGTGACCGCGATCAACGGTTTCTTCCATGTGTTCAAGGAGACTGCCATGCGGTTTCTGACTTCTCGAATCTTCGTTGGCGTCGCTTTGGCGCTGTTCGCCCTCGTTAGTCTTGCGAGTTGGGCTCGCGCCGGCAGCGGCTGTTGTGCCCATTGCGGATGCGCCGAGGGATGCCAAAGAGTCTGCCGGCTGGTTTGCGAAAACAAGAAAGTCACCACGACCTGCTGGGGCGTGCAGACCGAGGAGTTCTGCATTCCCGGTCGGAGCACTCCGAATGGCGAACACTGCGAAACCGTTTGCGACGAGAACGACCCTAAAGCCCCCTGCACGCAGCCGAAGAAGTTCGTCTGGACCGAATGGATCCCCTGTGGTCATGCGAAGGTCCACACGAAGAAGAAGCTCATGAAGAAAACCGTCACCAAGACCGTGCCGAGCTACAAATGGGTCGTCGAGGATCTCTGCCCGCAGTGCCAGAGCAACGGGATTGGATCGGAAGCCCGCACCCCTGCGGGAAAATGACCGCTGAGTTTTGTCGGGTGGGATCAGCGGCGCTTCGCCGCGCCGGCCCACCAGAGGGACAGCGCCAACAATGAATTCAAGAATGGTGGGCCGGCGCTCGAAGCGAGCTTGTCCCACCCTACCGTTTGCCATGCCGTCGAAAATCGACCACGAGCGGCAAATGATCGGACGCTCGCCGCGCCTGACGAGTCTTGACGAGATGCGCCGATTCAATCGTGACGCCCTCGCAGTGAAAGACTTTGTCGATCGAGATCACCGGCAACGCGGCGGGAAACGAACGGAACTTCCCGGCCGGAGAGGTCGCTTGAGTGAACCCCTGCGGAATCAGCAGCGCTTTTCCCAGCGTGTTCCGCCAATCGTTGAAATCTCCGCACATCAACGTCGGGTGCTCGGCGGTCGAGTGGAACAACGGATGAGTCAGGAGCCGATGCACCTGCCAATGACGCTCCCCTTCGCTCAGCCCCAGATGCCAGTTGGTCACACGCAGCAGTCCTGAGGGTGTCTCGACCACGACCAACTGCGCGCCGCGGGGCTTCTTCTGGCCGAACTGCAACGAGATGCGATGGTGTTCGTGCAACGGCCAGCGCGACAGCAACAGGTTGCCGTAGCCGCCGACTTTCCAATGCACGTTTTGCTGGAATGTGGCGAACATCGGCTGAAACCGTGCGGCCAGAATGTCGGCTTGATCGTGACGGCTGGTGCGCGGCAGGTCGATCGTCACTTCTTGCAGACACAAGAAATCCGCCTCCAACGCTTGCAGCACTTCGATGATGCGTTCGAGGTCGTATCGCCGGTCGCTGCCGCCGATCCCCTTGTGAATGTTGTAGGTGACCAATCGCATCATGAGGCGATTTTCTCCCGCTCTGTGGAAACTTGAAACGGTGGCTTTCCGGCGTTGTGGCGAATCCAGTTCACGGACGCCAGCACTTTGGGCCGGCCAATCAAGTGTCGCTCGCAACGGCGTTTGCCGGGCAGGTCCATCAGCCAGAGTCCGGCCAAAATCGTCAAAACCCCCTGGCCGGGAGTGACCAGCATCACAATTCCCGCCAGCAGCAACACGACTCCCAGAAGATTCTTCAGCAGTCGCCACGCCCAATACAACGCGCGCTGCCGAGGCCATGGCGGATGAACCACACGATCGGTGTCGAGAAAATAATCCTCCGGCAATCGCGTCAGCATCCAAGGCAAAGCGATCCCACTGACCACGAAAGTCAGCAGGGAAACCACCCCGAACAAAACCATCAGACTTGGAGACATGCCGAACACGATGCGTACTCACAAGACAGGCGTGAACAACCGGCAGAAGCTCTCGCCGACGACATGAAACCACGGGCGACGATTCCAGACCGCCGGCTTGATCGGAATCGAGTCTGCTAAATCTCGCTCGAACTGCTGCTCCAACTGCTCGGCGAGACGTTCATCGTACAGAATCACACCTGACTCGAAGTTTAAGAACAAGCTGCGGCAGTCGAGGTTCGCCGAGCCAACAAGCGACCAATGACCGTCGATCGTCAACGTCTTTGAGTGCAGCAAGCCGCGTTGGTATTCGGAGATTTCGACTCCGGCCTTCAGTAGTGCATCGTAGACCGCGCGACCGGCCAGCAATGTTGTGAGATGATTGGCTTTGGCAGCCAGCAACAGCCGCACGCGGACGCCACGGAACGCTGCATTCTCTAAGGCGGTGATGATTGCCGTGGGCGGCGCAAAATAGGACGTCACCAACAGCAAGCGGTTCTCTGCCTCGTTGATCGCTGCCAGCATCAACGCTTGAAATACGGACGTCTCA
>CAZILR010000507.1:0-4745 GCA_964539995.1 uncultured Planctomyces sp. | reverse complement strand
CATGAACTCGCCGTTCACGCTGGTAAGAAACGAAGCAGTGCAGAAAGAGTTGAACCTCAGCGACGAACAAGTCGGCGATCTCAAGACACTGGGAGATAAGTATTCCGAAGAGATGCGTTCGGCTGGCGGTGGTCGCGAGGCTTTCCAAGGTTTGCAAGATTTGTCTCGCGAAGAGCGAGAGAAAAAGATGGCCGAATTGTTTGCGAAGGGCGAAGAGGCGAGGAAAAAGGTCTCGGAGAAATTCCAGCCTGACCTCGACAAGATTCTTGAAGCCGGGCAACGCGATCGCCTGAAGCAGATTCAAATTCAAGCGGACGGTACTCGTGCTTACCAAAATGCGGACGTCGTGGCGGCCTTGAAGATCAGCAAAGAACAGCAAGACAAATTCGCCGCGATCAACAAGGAATTCGGAGACAAGTCCCGCGAGTTGTTCGCGGGTGGTGGGGCTGGAGGTTTCAGCGAGGAGAATCGAAAGAAGTCGCAAGAGTTGCGTGACGCTCGTGACAAGCAACTGGCCGAAGTGCTGACCGCCGACCAAAAGAGTGCCCTTGAGAAAATGAAGGGTAAGCCGTTCGCGGATCTGGACAAGCTGCGGCCGACCTTCGGCGGCGGCCGAGGTGGCCCCGGCCAAGGTGGCGGCGCAAATCCAGGTGGTCGTCCACAACGTCGCCCGCAAGGTGGCGACAAGAAGGCAGAAGAGAAGAAGTCCGATAACTAGTTCGATCACCGGAACGAGGACGGGCACTCTTGCCCGTCCTTTTTTTCGTCACCTCCGCAAGCCCCTCAGAGGTTTCTCGTGACTCCACACTTTTGCCGAGCCGAAATGTTGTTGGCGTTCGCTCTGGTCGCTTTCGGTAACGCTGCCGCCGGGCAAGCCGCCGATTGGTCGCGATTCCGTGGACCGAATGGTTCGGCAGTCAGCGATGCTCAGGGAGTCCCGACGGACTGGAGCGACTCGACGAATCTGGCCTGGAAGACCGAACTGCCAGGCCCCGGAAGCTCCAGCCCGATCATCGTCGGCGATCGTGTTTTCGTGACGTGCTACTCCGGTTACGGCGTCAACCGCAGAGACGCGGGAGACGTCAAACAACTGCAACGACATTTGATCTGCGTGTCATTGAAGGACGGAAAAATCCTTTGGGATAAGTCCGTCGCATCGAAACAGTCTGAAGATCGGTTCTCAGGTTTTCTCCAAGATCACGGCTACGCGACGAGTACTCCCGCGTCGGATGGCGAGCGAGTTTTTGTCTTCTTCGGCAAGTCGGGCGTACTGGCGTTTGATCTCGATGGGAAGGAACTGTGGCAGACGCCCGTCGGGACTGGCTCAGCCATGAATGGTTGGGGTTCTGGCAGCAGTCCGATTTTGTATCGAGACACGGTCATCGTGAACGCGGCGGCGGAAAGCAAGTCGCTGATTGCGCTGGACAAGAAGACCGGCAAGGAGGCCTGGCGTTCCGACGCGGACAGCATTCACGGTTCGTGGGCGACTCCGGTGCTGGTTGAAATTCCCAACGGCAAAACGGAGTTGGTTCTGAATGCTCCGTTCGAGATGTGGGGCTTCGATCCCAACAACGGCGATTTCCTGTGGTTTGCAGAGGGCGTTCAAGACAACACGATCTGCGGCAGCCTCGTCGCGCGAGACGGCATCGTGTACGCGGTCGGTGGCCGTTCCGGCAGCGCAGTCGCCGTCAAAGCCGGTGGCCGAGACGACGTCAGCAAGTCGCACGTTGTTTGGAAGAAGTCGCTGCGAAGTTATGTCCCCTCCCCCGTCCTGGCGGGCGAGCACATTCTCAGCGTGAACAACGACGGGGGCATTCTCACGGGACTCAGCACGAAGACGGGAGAGCAAACTTTCCAGCAACGTCTCAGCAATGCAGGGAGTGTGTATGCCTCACCGGTGGTGATCGACGGAAAAATCTACGTTGTCACTCGCCGAAGTGGCACATTCGTCGTCGGCGTCTCCGGCAGCCGGGCGAATCTCATCGCCGAAAACAAGTTCGATGATGAAACCGATTTCAACGCCAGTCCCGCCGTAGTGGATGGCAAATTGTTACTTCGATCCAATCGGGCTTTGTACTGCGTCGCGGGGAAGCCGCAGTAGCGGAGCTTTTGATGGGGAGAACCTAGATTTTCTCTGAGCCGTCAGGAATAAGAATGTGTTAAGCGGGTTCGCTCGGACTGGTCACCAGCCGGCAGAATCATCAGTCTCACAGTGATGCACTCTGGAGGGGCCAAACTCCGAGAGTGTGAAAGGATTCCATGAACTTACAGTTCACACGCCGCCGGTTTTTGGGCGGTCTCGCTGTTGGTGCGTCCGCGTTTTCTGTCCCTGGCCTCTTTGCGGAAGAGTTGACCAGAACTCCGAAACAAACCGAAGGACCGTTCTATCCCGACAAGCTCCCGCTCGACACGGACAACGATTTGATTGTCATCAACGACACGCTCACGCCAGCGGTCGGCGAGATCACGCATCTGTCAGGACGCATTCTCGACTCTCATGGCAACCCGATCCGCAATGCCGTTGTCGAAATCTGGCAGTGCGACAACAGTGGCGCATACCTGCATTCGAAAACGGGCAATGCCGACAAACGCGACCGCCATTTCCAAGGCTTCGGGCGATTCCTGACAGGACGTGCCGGCGAGTACGGCTTTCGCACGATCAAGCCGGTGCCGTACCCGGGCCGCACGCCGCATATTCACGTCGCCGTGAAGGTGCCCGGCCAAGAGAAGTTTATCACGCAGTGTTATGTGAAGGGTCATCCGGGCAACGAGAAGGATGGCATTCTTCGCAGCATCCGTGATGACAAGGCTCGTGAGTCCGTGCTCGTGGACTTCCAGCCGATTCAAGGCTCGCGCGTCGGCGAGCTCGCGGCCCGTTTTGACGTCGTGCTCGGCGTCACACCGATGGACGAACCGAAGTCAAACTGACTTGAGTTTGACGCTGCGTTCCTCTGGATGAGCTAACAGAGCGTCTTTGCTGACGATTTCATTTTGACCAGACAAAAGCTGGCGTAATGACTCCCGCGAACGAACTTTTTGAAGTCTCCGCCATCTACTGGCTGATCGTGTTGGCGCTCAGTCTGTGTGTGGTCGTTGGCTATCTCTGGAGGTTTGCTTTCGGCAAACCGGACGGATCGGGACGGTGGCAGCGAGTCACGGCGTTCACCGCCGCGCTCGTCTTGTGTTTGACGGCGGTAGATGGTCTCAACTTTGCGCAGCAGCAACTCCGTTCACACTTTCGTGTGTTTGGCACGGTCGCAGTCATCGCGGTGACCGCCGGATTGACGTGGCTGCACCTTAGCCACTGGAAGATGCCACGGTCTCTTTTTCGAGGTCGTCTCTCTGGCTGGTTGATCATTCTTTCGTCGGTGAGTTTGGCGGGGTGGTCATATCACCGTTTTCAAGAGCGATTGTACCCACCCCCCAAGAAGCCAATTCTGTTGTTGAGCACTCCAGGTAAGAAAAAAGAGGTCCACGAATTCGTGGCGATGACGGATCGGAACCGTCCCATTCGCGTGTATCGGATGGCGGAGGATGGAATCGACCCGGTAAATGGAAATGAAGCCCTCAACGTGGATTTCATGGAGTCCACGATCCAGCGTGGGCCCGCCGATCCTGCGGCCAACTGCCACGGTTGGGTGTTCTTGGATTCGCAGTTCTTGATTCCGGGGGAGGCCGTCCAGCAGATCCTGGACGACAATGGATATGAACTGACCGAGGAGCCGAGAGCTGGAGATGTCATCGTGTATCGCAATGCCGATCGAGAAATCGTTCACAGCGGGTTGGTTCGCGGAGTGCTCAACGATGGCACGATCATCATCGAGAGCAAATGGGGCATCGAGGGCATCTTCTTGCACGACCCGGATGGGACGCCGTACTCCACTTTGTACGAATACCATCGATCGCCGCGCCCCGACAACCGTGTGAAGCTCGTTCCCGTCGATGAACTGCCGATGGACGAATGAGCCACGCGGTTTGAAGCCAGAGAGCCTTGGCCGCGAGCGGAGAGGCCGCACGTCCGCTAAGATTCCGTGGCCGTCGGCTCCTCAGTCTGCCGATGCGGTTTGGCAGCACTCTCAACCACAAACTTCGTGAGGCCGCCGTCTGAACGGCGACAAAAGCATGTTTCAAGTCTCGCAACACATCGACTTCTGCTACGGGCACCGGCTGCTGAATTACGCCGGCAAGTGTCGCAATCTCCACGGCCACAACGGCCGAGCGGTCATCGTCCTCGCCAGCGAGCACTTGGATTCGCGCGGGATGCTGATGGACTTTTCGGACATCAAAAAAGTCGTGCGGACGTGGATCGACGAGCAACTCGATCACCGCATGATCCTGCACGAAAACGACCCCGCCCTGCCCTCTCTGCAACAGCTCGGCGAACCGCTGTTTATCCTGCCGGTGAACCCGACGGCCGAGAACATCGCCAAAACGATCTTCGAGTTCACGCAATCGCAGGGATTTCCCGTGATCGAGGTCTCGTTGTGGGAAACGCCGAACGCTTTTGCAACGTACCGCGGCTGACGACAAGGCGATGATGCAACCAGAAATCAAAGAGCCAAACTACGAATCAATCCGAAAGGCTTCTTCACGGCTTTTCTGGTCGAGCATTCTTTTAGGCTGCCTAACTCCCGGCGTGTTGTTGATCGGAGCAGCACTCGCCGGTGCAGGCCACGGAGATGGAACCGTCTTTTTTATCGGGCTAGCCCTTTGGGCCGTTGCCCTTTTGCTGTTACTCCTCAGTT
>CAZILR010000506.1:3111-4749 GCA_964539995.1 uncultured Planctomyces sp. | reverse complement strand
TCATGTCCACCTGCACGATGCCGTCTGCTCCGTCCGTGTCCGCGGCTTCCATTGTCGTCATCACCGAAAAAGCCGCGGGCGAAATGAACCGCGTGCTGTCCGAGAAGAAACTCCCTGAATCGACCGTGCTCCGCATTGGCGTGGCTGGCGGCGGGTGCAGCGGGTTCTCGTACAGCCTGGGATTCGACGACAAGTGCGACGAGATGAACGACGTCGTCTCCGAACAGCACGGCTTGAAAGTCGCCGTCGATCGCAAGAGTGCGATGTTCCTCGAAGGAACCACCATCGACTTCTACGACGGCATCGAGCGTCGTGGTTTCACGTTCGACAACCCCAACGCCAAGAAATCTTGCGGCTGCGGCAGCAGCTTCTCGGTGTAGTCTCGGAGTTCCGCTAATATCACATTCCAGCCGGCCAACGATTGTTGGCCGGCTGATTCGCTTTTTGCCAGCCCACCGTGTTCGTTCTCTGTGCTTCTGTGTTTCCAAAAGTTTTGAAACACAGAGACACCGAGAGGACAAGAGGAAGACGACATGAAATTCGCAGGACGAAACGCACTCGTGACGGGAGCCTCGATGGGGATTGGCCGCTCGATTGCGATTGAGCTGGCCAAGCAAGGTGCGAACGTCGCGATCAACTTCCGGTCGCATCGCGAGAAGGCGGAAGAGGTGGCTCGCGAGATCGAGAAAACCGGCCGTCAGGCTCTGCTGTTGCAAGCGGATGTCTCCGAGCAATCGAACGTCGAGGAGATGGTCGCGAAGACCGCGAGCACTTTCGGAAGTCTCGACCTGTATGTCTCGAATGCCGTCTACAGCGATCGGCAGTTGATGGTCGAAGCGGACATGGCCGGCTTCAAGCGGACAATTGACGTCACGATGTGGGGAGCGTTTTACGGAGTGCGAGCATCGGCTCAGCAGATGTTGAAGCAAGGGACACGCGGCTCGATCGTCGTCGTCAGTTCGCCACACGCGGTGATCCCGATCCCGACGGCGATGGCCTACAACATGGCAAAAGCGGCAATCGACCACATGGCTCGCACGGCGGCGATTGAACTCGCGTCGAAAAAAATCCGAGTCAACATCGTGCACCCCGGTTGGATCGACACGCCGGGCGAGCGCAAGTTTTTCAGCGAAGATCAGATTGAAGTCGGTGGGCAGAAACTGCCGTGGGGCCGTATGGGACAACCCGAAGAGATCGCGAAGGCCGTCACTTATGTCCTCTCGGACGACGCGGACTACATGACCGGCAGCACGCTCACCATCGACGGCGGCGTGAGCTTGCCGTGGTGGTCGAACCGTGGCAGCGGCGAGATGTGAGAGCCTGAAGACAGAATGCAAAAGTCAGAAAGCAGTGCGCAAAAACTTCCTGCCTTCTGCTTTCTGATTGTCAAACTCGGCAACCTGCGTCGCGTCTACCAATCCGTTAAGGCTTCACAGCTTGGACAAGCTAGTTAAGGCGACGTTTGCCGCGGGGTCGATGAACCGAGATGACTGAGCTTCGGACGGACCCGGAGTCATCGCGAACATCGAGCCGCAGGAAGAACGCCGTGAACGGATTCAAACGGGCGTCGAGACGTCAGGCCGCCATTGTCGGGCTGGCCGTGCTGATGGGGGCTTCGTTCTTGGGATGCCACTCTGG
>CAZILR010000506.1:0-3101 GCA_964539995.1 uncultured Planctomyces sp. | reverse complement strand
AGCGGGCTGCTAAGAAAGAGCTGGCCGAGAAGGACAACGACAAGAGCAAGTTCATCAATCGCAAAAAGGTCCGCCCAGAATCCGATTACCGCGACGACACCGACGAGCAAATCGCCAAGAGCGACAGCAAATCGAAGTCCAAGCCAACCGATGCGACTCGAAAATCTTCCAACACCACCGTCGATCGCGCGGTGGCGTCCCGCTCGCGGCCCGACGATGCGAACGACACCACGTCCCGTTCGGCAAAAACAACAGCCAGTCAGCCTAAGAACTCGAAGCCAGCCGATCGTGCGGAGATTGTCCGCCGCGACACAAATCAGCGTCCGGTGTCCGACTTATTGGATGAGGATTCGCTGTTCGACGACAAGCGGCCGGAGACTCGCTCGACCACGAGGGGGGCAGCCACCGCTAGTCAGTCCGCAAGATCGACGGCCGCCAAAACGAAGTCTCTCGACGAAGACCCGTTTAAGAATTCGGTGATCGGCCCAACGACCTCGAAGCGGTCAGAGAAACAGGTCGCCACGGTCAATTTCTTTGACGACGAGGATCTCGACGACGAGATGGAAGAGGAAGCCGAAGAGCTCGAAAACCTGCGTGCTCCGACAACGAAAAATGCCGTGGCGAAGACTGCGGTGGCGACGGAGTCCGTCAATCGTCGGACGTCCCCGTCGGCGAGCCATCGAAAATTTCTCGATGAGATTGATGAGCCGGTTGAAGGATCCTTTCGGAGCTTGATTCGCGATGACGTTCCAGAAGTGACGGACGACAAGCCGATCATTTCGCCGGATAAGCGAACCGTGAAGCGAACCGCCGACGCCGCAAAAACGGTCGCCGGGCAAAAAGTGGTCGATCGACGCCAGCAGGTCCAGCAAACGCTCGATGATTGGCGACGAGAGATGGACCGCGACGAATCCGTGTCTGATTCGGAGGCCGAAACCAGTCTCCCTGCGCCGCCAATCACAAGTCGTTCCATTAGCCCGCCCGTGGCGAAAGGACATCTCAGCCAGGCGAGCATTGACGAATTCGCTCCTCCAGCGAAGGCTCAGGGAGCGGTGCTCAACGGTGAGCTGATTATCGACACGAACAGTCTACCATCACGATTTCAGCGGCCAGCAGGACATTCCACCGAATCGAGCAACCCCAGCGGTGCGACCGGGCGAGTGAACTCGAACTCTGGTGCAAACATCGACATCGTTCCGGGAACAACGCCGAATCGGACACGCCCTGCCGGACAGATCTCGCTGCAATCGGCGTCTGAAGAAGAGGCGGCAACAGGCCTGACAACAGCGGGATATGAACAAACCAGCGAATCGACGGATCTGGGCAAACTTCCCTCGTTGAAATTCGACGCCGATTCAGAAGCCGGTCCCAAGTTGTCTGTGCTGGGTAACGAAGCCGGCATCGCACCGGCTCCCCCCGAAGAACTCTCGGACAGCTCTGCCGAAATGGGACTTCAAGAATCGTCGTCCGGATCTCGCGCTTGGAAGCGGACGCTACTGGTCTTCGCCGCGATGGCCTCAGCGGTGGTGATCGGGTTCGGACTACGACGCCGAATGGAACTAATTCCAGAACCGATTCGCGTTCCGAAACAGCCCAGGAACGATCCTCAGGATCCCGCCTCGTGGCCGCGTGGTTGAGAATCACAATATCTCAGCCCCCTCGAGGTATTGAGGTCGCCGACACTCTGCTCAATTGATGCGTCCGGCACAATCGTCATCGCGAAACCAAACTTCGCGTCGAGATGGCGGTTTGATGCTCAAGAAAATCTGGCAAGCCACTGGCTCACCCTTCGCAAAGCTGACCTATAGTTGCGAAGCCGAAGCGGCCAGACTGCTCGGCATTTCCCTGCCAAGCCCCTTCAATTGCCGGAGTGTCGAGATGGCCACCGATCCGTGGAGCCGCCCAACGCTGCAAGACTTGCACGCCGTTTTGGAAAGCATCGAAAAAGTCGATCCGAGCATTCAACGCGCGGCCGAGCGTTTGGAATTGTCTGTTCCAGCAGAGATCGTCACCACGCGCGGTTCCGTCGTGCCGGCGATGACTCGCGAGATCAGCCGGTACGGCATCGGACTGCTGCATCGCGGCAGCGTTTCGGTTGGCGATGCGACCGTCAAGATGGCCAGCGACACGCGCGAATATCGTTATCGAGTTGCCATCGAATGGTGCCGTCCTGCCGACAACGGCATGTTCATGAGCGGTGGCCGTTTTCTCAGCAAGGTCGAAGACGACGAGTAGTTGTTGATGACAAGGTGACACGGTGAGGGGGTGACAAGGTGACGGACGGCGTCTCACCTTGTCACCCCCTCATCGGCCGAGAGCGGCTGATTCCGAAAACGCGCGAGACTTTTCCGAAGTTGCTTGGGGCGCGTCTGTTTCTCGCGAGGCTGAGGCAAACAGCGGAGAATCGGCTTCGGGACACGGCAGAAACGGCTCGATAGACAGTAAGCAACGCGCCCGTCTTGCGTCTCAGGCGAACCTTGCTGGTCGAGTCTGACTGCGCCGAGCAGTCAATCTTGCCGGTCGCCTTCGCGAGTCGTGCGTGTGCTGGTCTCGACGCCCTCTCGCCACGATCCGACCGCAACATGCTCTCGTCGTTTTACAAAAAATACAGCTCGCGCCTGTTGCTGCTGACGTTGGCGGTCTTTCCGTTACTGCATTATCACGCCGAGACCATTCCGTCGAACAACAACATCGAGGCTTGGCTACCAGAGAAGTCTGAGGTTCGCCGCCAGTACGACGAATTCAAACTCCGATTCGGTGCCGAGGAAGTCATTCTGGTCGGCCTGGATCGCAGCCTCGGTGACGATCTGATCGAGAGCATTGCCGGCCGCATCGAACGCTCGCCTGGAGTCCGCCAATGTTGGACTCCGCAACGCATGCGTAGCGTCATGCAAGAACTCACCGTCGCCGACGCGGACATTGACAAGCGACTGCGCGGGTTGTTTGTCTCGCCGACTGGCGAGCGAGTCGGTGTGGTTGTGACGCTTTCGGATCACGGCATCAAAGATCGTTCCGGAGCAGTCACGTCGATTCGCGAAGTCTTGAAGTACTGTCAACTCGAAGGGCTTGTCGTCAACATCGCCGGCGCGCCGGTGGTCATC
>CAZILR010000505.1:0-4770 GCA_964539995.1 uncultured Planctomyces sp. | reverse complement strand
CCATTTCAAGTCTTCACGGCGACCGCCTCGGACATCGACTTCGCGCTCGATTTCCAGGTGGCCGATGCGACCGATCCGGTTGACTGGGACGAAATGGAAGCGGAACTCCGCCCGCCGGGAACACCAGACGACGAGTGGGATCCGTACTGGGAACCGTTCGTCGCGGCGGCGGGGAACACGGTCGGCGGCTATGTCTCGTTGATGGCACAGTATTCGACCGAGGTGCAAGCTCGCGGCGGAAATTTTGTGTTGGCTCAAGAAGTATTCCACACCGCTCTGCAAGACCTGTTCGAGCGAGCGAACGCAAGCATTACCGGCCGATTGTTTTTGAATGATGCCGAGCATCCGATGGTTCAAGCCGAAATTCTCGCCACGTCGGCGGATGGCTCGACGGCCGCGTTGGTGAAGACGAATTCCGATGGCAGCTTCCACATCCCCAACCTGGCACCGGGCACTTACCACCTGACGGTTCCTGATTTTCTGCTCACGACACCGATTCAGGTGGTCGTTCCGGTGAACGGCCCCGTGCCAAACGTCGATGTGACCGTCGTTCGCGGCGGAGTCATTCAAGGTCTGGTGCGTCAGGCCGCGAACGAAGTCCGCCTGGCTGAGATCGACGTGCAGTTGCAGGGTGTGGCGGGCGAAGGGTTGTTCATCGTTCAGACCGACGCACGCGGGCAATTCGAGTTCTCCGGCTTGCCAACGGGAACCTACACGCTGCGGATTGGCGGCTCCCCTTGGGAAACGGTGACGGTCGAGGATGTTGAGATCGACACCGTCACTCGCGTTCGTGATCTGATCGTCGAGTTAGACCCCGCCGCCTCAGCACACGGAACGGTCGCTGCGAACGGGAATCCGGTGGCCGGCGCATTCGTCTCGCTGCTGGACGCCAATGGCATCGCGATTGTCACGACACAAACGAACGCGATGGGGAATTACTCGATCACCGCGCCGACGGCCGGCAACTTTCGATTGACCGCCCGCGCGAGCAGCTTCGCGTCGGCCGAAACGCCCGTCACGCTGATCGCCTCGCAAGACACGCTCGTCTCGCCCTTGGTGCTCGGCGCGGCCGCGACGCTGGCCATCACGGTGCAGGATAGCCTGTCGCAACCGGTCGCGAACGCCGTGATCGCGTTGCTACTCGACGATCAGGCAGTGGCGGTGGCTTCGACGAATCTGCTCGGTTCGGCCGAGTTTTTTGATCTGGCGGTTGGAACCTACACGATTCTCGTCACGTCCGACGACGCGCTACCGATTGAGGCGATGACCGTGCTGGTCGCTGGAACGAACACGGAGAACTTTTCCACCGAGCCAGCCGCATCCGTCGCCGGCTTGGTGGGCGACGCGGAATCCGAACCGATCAGCGGCATTCAGGTCCATGTCTTCGGCACGGCAGTGGACGGTACTGAGTTGTTCCGAACGGCTACGACGGGAGCGGACGGACGATACGCGATCACGGACCTGCCATACGGCAACTTTGCGGTCACGGTCGGCAACGGCTTGGGGATTCTTCGACAAGCAGCGGTCGTCAACGCTGGCACCGTGGCAATCACACGCGACTTCGTGATTGGGGGCGCGGGCATCGTCGGCACGGTGGTCGAGTCCAATGGGGTGTCGATGGTGGGCGCGGCGGACGTGTGGCTATTCCAGGGTGACGAGCTGTTGGTGACCGCCACGACGAACCCAGACGGTGTGTATCGTTTTCGATCGCTCACCGCCGGCGACTACATGTTGAGAGCCGCCGGCACGTTCGGCATTTCGCCGTTCATGAACGTGACGGTCGCAGCCTCTGGCGACGTGATGATGACACCGCTCGAACTTGGCGATGCGACGATCAACGGCACGATCACTTCCAGTGGAATGCCGCTCGCAGGGGCCAGCATCGTCGCCATCCCCAGCGGATCGGACGGTCTGGGGCAGTTCCTGCTCGACGCCACTGATGCTACGGGGCACTATTCCATCAGCGGCCTCTCGGCCGGCACTTACACGATTCATGTGCAAGCGGACGGCTTGGCGGACTCTTTCACGACGGTCGTGGTCGCTGCATCGGCAACGCACGATTTCGCGTTGATTGACGGCGTCGCGGTGAGCGGAACGATCTCGGCGGACGGAACGCCGATCCCGGAGGTCGCGGTGCAGTTCCTCGATCCCGTGAGCCATCGAGTCATCGCCGAAGGTGGCACAGACAGCAACGGTCAGTTCGAGATCAGTGACCTTCCGGCGGGAACCTACAACGTGCTGGCACGACACCCGGACTATCAGGTTCAGGAACTCGTGTCGGTCGTGATCACCGGGCCGTCGGGTTTGATCAATGCCACGCTCGAATCGAAAGACACGACGTTGTCCGGTTTCGTTCGTGACGAGGCCGGAACACCGGTGGCGTTCTCGCAGGTCTTGGTGATCAATGCGTTGGGCGAGACCATCGCGACGACGTCCTCGTCGTTCGACGGGGCGTATGCGATCGACATGCTATCAATGGGAGAGTACTCGGTCGTTGTTCAACTGGTGGGCTATTTCCCGGTTCAAGTCGATGACGTCCTGCTCGCGACGGAGATGACCACGTCGCTCGATTTCACTTTGAACACGGCGGGCACGGACGATCTTGGCGGCATTATCGTGTCGCTGACCGGCCCCATCACGGAGGCTCTGCTCGATTTTCTGAACGACAGCAATCCCGAACCGACGCGGCTCTCACTCGACAGCTTTCCGCCACTTCCTGACCCCGACTGCGAAGAAAAGCTGGACGCCTTTCAGAAAGCGCTCGCGGCGGAAACCAACAAGGAGGCAGCCTACAGAGCCTGGGAGTCCGCACATACGAACTTCAACACGACGATCCAGACGAGCGGCCTGATCGCCATCACGCAAACCATCAACTTGATTGGTTCGGTCGTCGCCCTCGCAGGCACCGCGCTTACGAGCGCGGGAGTGGTGACTGCTGCGAGCTTGGCCGAGGCTGGCGTAGGAACGCAGTTGTTTGTTTTGGGTCTGGCGGGCACGCAGATGGTCCAGGCGATCAACTCGATCGCGACTGACTTCGCGACACTCGCGACAAGCGGCGGCAAACTGAGTGCTGGAGACATCTTTGGACTAGTCAGTGACTTCGGCGGCGCAGTCGCGAACATTGGCAGCAAGTTCGAGACGGCCTTCGATCAACTCGGCATCAACAACCCGTTGCCGAAAGTCTTCGGCCCGCTCAACGCAATCGGGAATCTCATCAGTCTGATCAAAGAATCTGTCGAAAGCGTCAGCCAGATTCAAAACCTGGCGAATACGGTCCCCGATGCACGCGGCAACTACCACAGTGCCTTCAACCAATACCTGATCCGCCGGGAAGCTTACGGCCGGATCGTTTGCCCCCCGGATGAACCACCACCGCCAAAACCAGTGGTCGAAGCGATTCGAGCGAGGCTCGGCAATCGGCAAGCTGCTGATCCCAACGAAAAGGAAACGACCGGAGCTGGCTTGCAGGGCTTCGTGCAGCCGACTTCGGCGATCGAGTACACGATTCACTTCGAGAACATGCCGACCGCGACGGCCGCCGCGCAGCAAGTGATTGTCACAGACGCGCTCAGTCCGCTGCTGGACCTCTCGACGCTGGAGCTGGTCTCGGTGGGCTTCAATGGAGTGGTTCTGGACATCCCGGCGGGGCAGGATCATTTCGAGGCGATCACGAATGTCTCGACGGACCCGAATCCCGTGCGAGTCAAAATCGAGTTGAATCCCGCGACGCGACAGCTCATCGCGACCATCACGACGATTGATGCCGAAACGCAGGAACTCACGGAAGACCCGGATGCGGGATTCCTGCCCCCCGAAGATGGAACCAAACGAGGGCAAGGCTTCATCACGTTCTTGATTCATCCACAAGCCAATCTCACGTCAGGGACGGCGATTCAAAACTCGGCGTCGATCGTGTTCGACGTCAATGCGCCGATCGTCACGAACGCGACCACGAACACCATCGACGCAGGCGGGCCAACCAGTCAGGTCAACGCTCTGTCGGCCGTGACGTTCACGTCCAGCTTCCTGGTGTCGTGGACCGGCAACGACGACGCGGGCGGCTCAGGAATTCGCACGTTCGACGTCTTCGTGTCGGACAACGGCGGCGACTTCACGAAGTGGCAAGAGGCGACAACCTCCACGTCCGCGACGTTCGCCGGGCAGTTCGGTCATGTGTACTCGTTCTTCAGCGTGGCCGTGGATCAAGTGGGACATCTCGAAGCGACTCCGATGGTCGCGGACACCTCGACTCAAACGGCGATGCCGAACGACGTGAGCCTTTCGCTCTTGCCAACGTCCGTGCAGGAGAACTCTGGAACGCCGCTCATCTTCACGATCACTCGCACCGGTGACACGACCTTTGCGACGACGGTTTCGTTCAACGTCAGCGGGTCGGCGATCCTCAACAGCGACTACTCGCAAACCGGAGCCGCGACATTCACGGCCGCGACCGGCACAGTCACGTTCGCGATTGGACAGACGGTCGCGACCGTCTCGATCCTGCCGACGGCGGATCAATTTCTGGAGTTTGATGAGACGATCGGGCTGACCCTGGTGGCGGCGACCGGCATCAATCTTGTCGGAACGAACTCCGCCACGGGAACGATCACGAACGATGACCAACAACTGATCGGCCTTGATGATCAGAATCGCTTCACGATTCGAGACTACCTCGGGCGAAACGACAAACTGACGCTCAAGTTCGATGCCGCTTTGCAGCAAATCATCATCACGGACTCGGCGAACAATCTCACGAACACGATTGGCACG
>CAZILR010000504.1:0-4779 GCA_964539995.1 uncultured Planctomyces sp. | reverse complement strand
GTGTGAAAAACGGGATTCGTTCGACAGTCGGCTTTCCTGTCGCGGAGCGACAGGGCTACTTTTTGAAAACTCACTGCCTCTTCGGGTTACTTGGCGACCAATCCTTTTTCCAACACCTTCAGTTGCCGCTTGATCTCGTCGTCGGAAGGGAACTGGCCCGTCGCTTGTTGCTTGCGAAAGTCGGACTCGAATCCGAGCAATCTTGGCTCCAACTTCAGGCGGTCATCCGGCACGAGCCGATCGACAAACAGCACACCGTCGAGATGGTCGGTCTCGTGCTGCACGACGCGCGCCGGCAGATCGTCGAGGTCCATCTCGAAGCCTTCGCCTTCGAGGTCATACGCTTCGACGACAATTTCCTCGGCACGTTCCACGTTGGCATACAGGCCGGGCAGACTGAGACAACCTTCCTCGCCAGTCGTGGTCCCTTTGCGACGGCGGATACGCGGGTTGAGGAACACAATTTCCTCGTCCTTCTCTTGCGGGTCGGCCGTCACGTTGACAATGAAGAACCGCAGCGGCAGCCCGACTTGATTGGCCGCGAGACCGATCCCCTTCGCCGCGTACATCAACTCGAACATCTCGCTGACGACGGAACGAAGCTCGTCATTGATCGACTGGATCGGCTTTGACTTCCAGCGCAAAACGGGATGACCATACTGCACAATCTGCATGAGACGCTCGGCGGGCCAGAGAAATTCGGAATCGAACGGGCAACGGCGGGCGATTATAGCCGCCCCCGAAACGTGGTCGAGCAGCCACGAGTTTGCCACAATCCCCGCCGAATGTGGGGCACGTTTCCAACGTGCCCGTCCGGACTTGGCATATTGAAAACGTGCCCTACGCGAGGCCGCGATGACACTCCTTTTTACAGACCCGATCTTTCTCGAACACGACACTGGCCAGCATCCGGAAAAACCGGAGCGGCTTCGCAGCATCACCGCCAAGTTGGCCGAACAAAAACTCGATCAAGCCTGCACGAAAGGCGAAATCGCCGTCGCATCGCCGGAGCAACTTCAGCGGGTCCACTCTGCCGGGCACGTCGGCCGAGTCGAACGATTCTGCAAGGACGGCGGTGGGCGGATCGAAGCCGATACCGTTTGCAGCCGACGCTCGTTTGAGGTTGCCGCGCGAGCCGCCGGAACTGCCTGCGCCGCCGTCGATCAGGTGCTGAAGGCGGACGCGAAGCATCGCCGAGCGTTGTGCCTCATCCGCCCTCCGGGACATCACGCGCTGGCGAACGACCCGATGGGATTCTGTCTGTTCAACAACGTGGCGATCGCGGCACGACAGGCTCAGACGCACGGACTGCGGCGCGTACTGATCGTCGATTGGGACGTGCATCACGGCAACGGCACGCAAGACATCTTTTACGAGGACGGTGAAGTGACCTTCTTCTCGGCACATCGCTCGCCGTTTTATCCGGGCACCGGCGACTCGGATGAAACTGGCAAAGGGAAAGGCTTGGGGACGATCTTCAACTTGCCGGTGAAGTTCGGCACCGCGCGACGCGAGTATCTCACGCGATTTGAGACGATGTTGATCGACGCCGCGAAACGCTGCCGGCCGGAGTTGGTGCTCATCAGCGCGGGCTTCGACGCACACGCTCAAGACCCGATCGGATCGCTCGGCCTGGAGACCGAAGACTTCGCGACGCTCAGCAATCTGGTGCTCGGCGTCGCGAAGGAGCACTGCGGCGGCAAAGTCGTGAGCTTGTTGGAGGGTGGCTACAACGTCACCGCACTGGCCGACTGTGTCGCGCTGCACCTGAGCGTGCTCAACGGCGAATAGCTGTGCCAGGCCACGGCACTCGTGCTGTTGATTCGATTCGGTTCTGCCTAGACTCGGCTGAATGAACTTCCAAAGTACGATTCATCGAGTCTTGTCCTCCGTCGCTCGCCAAGTGGTCGTCCCGGCGTATGAACGGCGTTTCCGGCAGTTTCAGCGTCTGCTGCACGATGCTCGCAGCGTTCAGCGCGACATGCTGTTTGGATGGATTCGTCGCTGTCGTGATTCTCGGTTCGGACGCGACCACGGATTTGCCGAGATCAATTCGCTGGACGACTATCGCCGCAGAGTCCCCATCTCGCGGTATGACTATTTCGCGCCGTACATCAACGCGGTCGCTCGCGGTGAGTTCACGGCTCTGTTTCCTCCCGAAGAACGTGTCGAGCGATTCACGATCACGACCGGCACCACCGGCGAACCAAAGCTCAACCCCGTGACGCGACCGTGGCTCAAGGAGTACCGCAAGTCGTGGGATTTGTGGGGCGGGAAAATGTTGTTCGATCATCTGCCCAAGGTCGGGACCAAGATCGTCCAGCTCATCGGGTCGTGGGATATGGGCCGCACTTCCGGCAACATTCCGATCAGCATGGTCAGTGCGTTGTTGGCTCGTCAGCAGCGTGCAATCGTGCAGCCGTTCTACGCAATTCCGCATGAAGTCACCGACATTCGCGATCCAGTCTCACGCTACTACACGACGCTCCGGTTGAGCGTGGCGGAGCAGATCGGGCTGATCGTGCTGATGACTCCGGGGACGCTGCTGCGATTGGCGCAACTGGGGGACGAGCATCGTGAGTCGCTGATTCGCGTCATCCACGACGGGACGCTTTCAACCGCCTTCGAGATCCCGGCCGAGATCCGTGAAAAACTTCAGTCGCGAGTTCGACGCGGCGATCCGGCGCGTGCTCGAGAGTTGCAGCGGATCATCGAGAACACCGGACGGCTCTACCCCAAGGATTACTGGCCTCTGCCGATCATCGCCTGTTGGCTGGGAGGCACGGCGGGCTACCAGTCGCGTTATTTGCCGGAGTATTTCGGTGATTCCCCAATGCGCGATCAGGGGTTGGTGTCGAGCGAAGGACGGCACACGATCCCCTTTGAAGACAACAAGCCTCAAGGCCCGCTCGCGGTCTCGAATGGCTTCTACGAGTTTGTCCCGGTCGATGAAACGGATTCGACGCAGCCGATCGCTTTGGAGGGCCACGAGCTGGAGATCGATCGCGACTACGACATCGTGATGACCACCTACAGCGGTTATTTCCGCTTCAAGATCGGCGACATCGTGCGTTGCAAAGGCTTCATCGGCGAGGCTCCGGTCCTGGAGTTTCTTCAGAAGGGAGACCGCTGCGGCGATCTCGAAGGGGAAAAAGTCACGGAGCATCAGTTTCTCGAAGCTGCCAGCGACGCGGCTCAGAAACTCGGCCTTCGGCTGGGAAACGTGACAGCGGTTCCGACTCGTCCCGGCCGCGAACTCCCGTGCTACGTCATCGTCGTCGAACAGGACAATGTGCCCAGCTTGGATTCGGCCCACCAATTCCTCGAAGAGACCGACCGCTGTCTGCGAGCCAGCAACTTCCTCTACTCGGCACGTCGTCGCGAAAAAGTGCTGGGACCGATGCGGCTGTGGCGGATTCCCAATGGAACGTGGAGAAGTTTCATTCAAGCCGAAGTCGAGCGCCGTGGAACCAGCGACATCCACTACAAGCATCCCACACTGGTTCAGGATGAAAAATGGCTGGAACACTTCCAGCCGGTCGATCGTGTGCAGCCCCCCGCCGAGTAAATTCCAAGCACCGTACAAAGTGAAACAATCGTTTAACCGCACGCCGCAGGCACGCGCGTGCCTGCGGCGTGCGGTTAAACAGCTCAGAGGCATTACATGCACGATGATTCGTCACTCTTGGAGCGGACCCTCCGTGCCGCGTTGACAGGGTTCGCCAAAGCTGCAGCGATTCCGTTTTACCGGCGGAAGCTGCGCCGATTTGAAGCCCTACTGCAACGAGCGCATTCGGTTCAGAGAGATTTGCTGTTCGAGAAGATCAAGCGATGTGCCGAGACTCGCTTTGGACGAGATCATGGCTTCTCGAAGATTGCGACGCTGGACGATTTTCGTCGTCAAGTCCCCATCTCGACCTACGAGTATGCCGCCCCCTACATCAAGGAAGTGACTGAAGGGCGATTCGATGCGCTCTTCCCGGCCGACGAGCAGATTCTGGGATTTGCCTGTACGACGGGCACGACCGGGGAGCCGAAACTGAATCCCGTCACGCTCACCTGGCTGCGCGAATACCTTCGCTCGTGGGAAATCTGGGGAGTCAAAGGGATCGTCGAGCATCCCGAAATGATCGGTAGAAAAGTACTGCAAGTGATGGGACCGGGTGACCTCGATCGTGCTCCCAACGGAATGTCGATCGGCATGGTGAGCTCGTTCGCCAATAGATTGCAGAATCGCGTCTATCGTTCCTTCTACGCGGTGCCGCCAGAGGTCGCCAACATTCACGATCCGTTGGCCAAGTATTACACGATTCTGCGACTGGCGATGACATCGCCGGTCGGACTACTCGTGGCGATCACTCCCGCGAACCTACTGCGACTGGCGAAAACAGGTGACGAACAGCGGCAGAGTTTGATTCGCGACATCTACGATGGCACGCTCTGCGAGAGCATGGATGTGCCTCAAGCCTTGCGACAGAAGATCGCACGTTCGATCCAAGTGAAGCGGCCCGAACGGGCGCGGGCGCTCGAACAGATCATCGAAAAAACCGGAACGCTCTACCCGAAGGACTACTGGCCGCTGTCGCTCGTCGCTTGCTGGCTGGGAGGCACGGTCGGATACCAGTCGCGCGAACTGCCGCGCTACTACGGTTCCGTGCCGACGCGCGATCTTGGGCTGGTTTCCAACGAGGGCCGGCACACGGTCCCGCTCCGCGACGGAACTCCCGAAGGCGTGTTGGCCGTGGACGGCTCGTACTACGAATTCATCGCGGCGGATGA
>CAZILR010000503.1:0-4787 GCA_964539995.1 uncultured Planctomyces sp. | reverse complement strand
CCGCCGCAAAATTCGGACATCAATGTCCGCAGCACATCGAGGTTTGGCGAGCAGTCCTCGATTCGCCGCATTCGCAACTGCCCACCCGGTCGCCGATCGGGGTCGATGTGCAACAGTCCGTGGCGATCGCCCGGCTGCGAGACGTCGGCGACAACCGTGTGAATACGATCGTGAACGCCGTAGACCTCCGCGTTCCATTCGGTTCGCAGGCACATGGCCGGATCGAGATCGACGCTGTGAACTTCACATCGCTCGGCCAGCGCGAGCGAATCGCCGCCGATGCCGCAGCAAAAATCCCAAACCGCCCCGCTGAACCGTTTCGCCTTGTGTCGCGCGATCGGTTCCGAGGTCGCCTGTTCGAGACCGGTCGGATTGAGCCACATCCGATCGGCTCGCGTGAATTTTCCCGAGGCCGCCGCTTTCCGGCGGATGTCTTGCAACGTCAGTGCGGCGACAACCATTTCGACAGGGAACTTATCGCGCAGGCGCTGCTGCAAATGGAATTCCTTCTCGGCCGGCTTCGCGCGAGCAATCTCCTCGAACAACGAGGGGGACGCGCGCAGGGCTTTCAGAAGTGAAGACTCATCGGGGAATTGGGATGGCTCGGTCATGGGCCGCGAAGCCTATTCCCGCTTCATCAGAATCGCCATCAGATCGCTGCGGTCGTCCGTCCACAAAACTTTTCGGCCGTCGCTGGCGGCTTTGTGTTTCGCGAGTTCATTCCGGCTGAACAGCGCCGCGTCGCGGCTGAGCAGCACCCACTCGCTGGTCGCGGCACCCTCAGAGTCGCTGTGTTTGACGACGGTCAGCATTTGCTGGCCGAGCCGCTCCGCCTGAGCCAGTAGCACGGGTTTCAAGTCGAGATGCCGGTTCGATACATGCGCGGCGATCACCCCATTGGGTTGAAGCTGCTTTTGGTAAATGTCGAACGCTTCGCTGGTCAGCAGATGCACCGGAACGCCGTCGCCGGAGAACGCATCGAGCACCAGCACGTCGTAATCTTGCAGTGGCTCTTGTTCGAGCTGCAACCGCGCGTCACCGAGCACCACCTCAACCTTCGCCGAGCAGTCAGAGAGGTACGAGAAATACTTTTGGGCGAGCCGTTCGACGTCCGGGTTGATTTCGTAAAAGCGGAAATGATCGCCCGTCTGGCCATAGACCGCTGTCGTGCCGGCACCGAGTCCCACCAGTCCGACTTTGATCGGTCGATCCGGCCGACACTCCTTCAAGATCAATCCGACACCGGAATCCTCCGCGTAGTACGTCGTGGCGATTCGCCGTTTCGCGGGATCGCGCCACTGCATTCCGTGCAGCACGCCGCCATGCTTCATTCTCACGGAGTCGTCATCGATCTCGATCTTCAAAACGCCGAAAAAGTTTCTGGTTGCGTCGGCACGGAATTCGGTGGCTGCTTTCAGGTGCTTACCCAACCCGATCGACAACATCGCGAACAGAGCGACGAGCACCGTCCACCCCCACAGCGCGCGACTACGGAAGAGAGGCGATTTGACGTCTCGAATCATCACGTCCGCCGGCAGAACGCACGTCATGAGGATTGCCAGGTGCCACTCGAAATACCCCGTGAATAATCGCGGGGCGAGCAACCCCACGAACATCCCACCCAACGCCCCGCCAGCCGAGAGGCACAGATAAAACGAGGTCAAACGGCGCGGATGCGGCTTGAGCTTTACCAGTTCGCCGTGACAGACCATGCAACCAAAGAACAGCATCCCGAAGTTCGCTGCCAACTGTCGGATGATCGGGACTTGGCCTCCCTCCAGCATCAGCCAGACGCTGGCAAACGCGCACAGCAACAGACCGCCATAGAACCACGATCGCCGATACCAGCGACTGCTTTCAAAGGTCAGGATGAACGACAGCAGATACAACGCCAGAGGGACGACCCACAGGAACGGGATCACCGCGACCTCTTGGCAGATTTGATTCGTCGCCGCGATCAACAGCACGCAAGCGGTCATCGGCAACGCGATCCACATTGGCCAATCGGCGCGAGTGGGAGCGATCAGATTCTCGGTCGAGTCCGCGGCCGGTTCGGCGAGTGATGCCTGTGATCTTGCGTTGGCGACGGCACACACTGCGCAACAGACGGCGAACACCGCAAAGCCCCACGACCAGAGTTGTCCCTGTCGAACGATGTCGAACGCCGGCTCGAATGCGAACGGATACGACAGGAGCGCGATCAGCGATCCCGCGTTCGACAGCGCATACAACCGATACGGCAACACTCCCGGTTTCGTTCGTGCGAACCACGCTTGCAGCAACGGGCCAGTGGCCGACAGCAGAAAATAAGGCAGTCCGACACACACCGTCAGCAACATCAAAATATGAGTGGTCGGATCGTCGCCCGGTCCTGGTTTCCAACTCGCTGCGGGAGTGATTGGTCCGAGCAGTGTCGCGATCAACAACAGCACCACATGCAGGACGGCTTGTCCCGATTTGGACAGAAACCGTGTCGTCAGGTGGGCATAGAGGTATCCCGTGAACAACGTCACCTGAAAGAACAACATGCAGACGGTCCACACCGCCGGACTGCCGCCGAACCAGGGCAGGATCGCCTTGCTCAGCAACGGCTGCACTTGGAACAGCAGGAAGGCACTCAAGAACGTGGTCAGCGCGAACATGGTGCCTCAGTCTGCAACGCAGCCGATCGTCATGCCGAGAGCGGCGTCCGCCGATCCCTGCAAAGCGGTTGCTCGGCAGAGGCCGTGCCGACTTTTCGGATTGTGCCTGCTGCTCGGTTGCCTGCTGGCTCGACAGTGGCCAACCTGCGGAGGTCGATCATCAGGAGCTTCTCATGTCCGCCAGCAACTCGTCGTCACAACCTGTGGACTCTTGGCCGCTCGGCCCGTTTCTGGAAGGCTTGCGAGCCGAGCCGATTTCGTCCGAGCCAGGTCGAGCGACATGGCGTTTGAAGGTTGCTGAGCAACACCTGCGGACTTACGGCATCTTACACGGCGGAGTGGTCGCGACCTTGCTCGACACGGCGATGGGACGAGCCGTCTCAACGCTCTGCCGCGACGATCAGAGTTGTGTGACGGTGCAACTCAACGTCAATTTCATCCGACCCTCTTGGAGTGGTGAAGTGCTGACGATCACCGGAGACGTTCCGCATTCCGGCCGACAAACCGCAGTGGCTCGCGGCGAGATTCGCACGGCGGCGGGAGTGCTCGTCGCGACCGGAACGGGCACATTCATGTTTGTCGCGCGTCCGGCCGAAGGTCAGCCGCTGTTCGTCCAACAGCCGGAAGACACGCTGCCGTCTCAGGGAGTGGCCACTGGCACCGGCAAGAAATAGAGGCCGATGGCCAGGATCAAATAGATCGCCACAAGCATCACCCCTTCCATCCAGTGTGACTCGCCGTCATGGGTCAGATTGCGTACCGCCAGAATCGTGATCGCCAAGCCGATGACCTCGAATTCCGTGAACACCAAATCCATGCGCTGACCGGTCGCGAATCCGATGAAGACCAACAGTGGAGCCACCAGCAGCGCGATCTGAGTGCTCGAACCGACCGTGATGCTCAAGGCCAGGTCCATTTTGTCCTTGCGGGCGAAGCGTACCGAATTGATCAGTTGAGCCAAATTGCCGACGGTCGCCAGCAAAATCACCCCTGCGAAAACGTCCGATAGCCCCATCATTTTCGCAGTCGCCTCCACCGAACCGGTCAACACATGGCTGACCACGGCGATGACGATCGTCACTCCCACCAACACCGCAGAGGCGACACGGACGCTCCAGAGCGAAGCGGTGTGCCCCGTCTCGTCCGGCGTTCGCTCGCCCAGCAAGTGCTTGTGTGTCTTGAGCGAAAACAGCAGGCTCAATCCATAAACCAGAAACAGGATCACGGCGATCTCGACGCTGATCTCGCGTGTGGGGGCGGTCGCCGAGTGAAAGAACAACGCCGGAACCATCAGAGCCGACACCGCGAGAAACAGCAGGCCAGAACCCAGCGAGGCCGACTCTCGATTGAAGTACTGCACGCTGCGACCGGTTCCGCCGGCGATCATCGCGACGCCCAACACGAACAACAGATTGCCCAAGATCGACCCGACGATCGACGCCTTCACGATCTCGTCCAACCCCTTAAACAGCGCGGAGATGGCAATGATCATTTCCGGCGCGTTGCCGAGCGACGCGCTGAGCAGCCCGCCCAAATTCGGTCCCAACACATGCGCGAGACTTTCCGTCGCCCGCTCCATCAAGCTCGCCAGAGGCACGATCGATAAGGCCGACGTCAAGAACACCAGCCACGGGGCCGCCTCGAACCAGTCGAGGAGCAGAGACACGGGGACCATCACCAACAGCCAGTAAATCCGCATCCGCTCGTCTCCATCAGGTCTCGCGTGCGATCGTCATTCGTCGGCGAACCATAGTACCGTTCATCCACGATGAAAAGGATTTTCCGGACCGTAGCCCTGTCGCTCCGCGACAGGAAAGCCGTGCGTCCATCGGCTATCACAAGCACACATCGCCCATCAGCCGGAACGCGCTAGCGTCCGGTTCAGACATCGCTCAACTCTCGAACCGGACGCTATCGCGTTCCGGCTGATCCGCCGAACCCCAAGACTGAGCCGTGACGACGCACTAAGCACGATTCCTACGACCGGAAGTCTTTCGCCCATTGGCTCGACCGCTGCGATGCGTCGGGTCGCGCTGGGTGTTGCCGTTTCGCAGAGCTTTGAGCGAACTCCGCCGTTCTCGTTCAAGTTTGGCGGGTAACTTTCATGCACAATGGGAAAGACTTTCGACTTTCGGCGATTGCGAG
>CAZILR010000502.1:0-4794 GCA_964539995.1 uncultured Planctomyces sp. | reverse complement strand
CGAAGGCGGGAATCAAACGAGTGCGCGGCGACGTGCTGATCGACGATCGTCTGTTCGACAAAGCCGAAGGCTCCGGCAGCGGCCCCGGTCGCATCACTCCGATTTACGTCAACGACAATTTGTTGGACTTCACGATCGCGCCGACAAAGGCCGGCCAGCCGGCCGAGGTCAAATGGCGACCCGAATCGAAGGCGTTCCGTATCGAAACGCATGTGGACACGGTCGCGAAGAATGGCAAGACCGAGACTTCGGTGCGTGATCTCGGCGGAGGCCGGTACAGCGTTCACGGGACGATCGCCGAAGAGCACAAGCCGGTCTTGCGAGTCCTCGAAGCCTCCGACGCGAACTCGTTCGCTCGCACGTTGCTGATCGAGGCCCTGCAACGGCGCGGCGTTGATGTGACCGCTCCGGCGGCCGCCGATCATCCGACCGACAAGCTGCCTCCGCGTGAGGAAACGCTCAAGCTGCCGAACGTCGCGAAATTTGTCTCGCCGCCGCTTTCGGAAAACGCTCGATTGATTTTGAAGGTCAGCCACAACCTGCATGCCAGCACGCTGCCGCTGCTGGTGGCCGCGAAGCACGGCGAGCGAACGCTGGCTCAGGGACTGCGGCATCAGAGCGCGTTCCTCAAACGTGCGGGGGTCGATGTCGAGACGATCTCGTTCGGCGGCGGCGCGGGCGGATCACGAGCCGACTACACGACTCCCGCCGCAACCGTCCAACTCCTGCGCCACATGGCGACTCGCCCCGACTTCGACGCCTATCGCCGAGCAATGCCTCGGCTCGGCATCGACGGCACGCTGGCGAAGTCGGTCGGAGCCGACAGTCCCGCCAAGGACAAGGTCTTCGCCAAGACCGGCACGCTGTACTGGGACAACGTCATGAACAACGGCTCGCTGATGACCAGCAAAGCTCTGGCCGGCTACCTGACGACGGCGAAGGGAGACACGCTCGCGTTCGCCCTGTTCGTCAACAACGCCCCGCTGCGAAGCGGCCTGACCACAACGAGTGCCGGCAAAGACCTCGGCCGCATCGCCGAGTTGCTGTACGAGCAGCCGTGAGGCGAGGGGCTAGGGATTAGGGACTGGGGATTAGCGATGACGATGCAGATTTTGTCCGCCGTGCTGTCTCTCGTCCTTGCAGCGGATGCTGTACAGGTCTCCGATGTGGTCATCGACGAGCACGGATTCCGAGTGCATCGCGTCTCGTCCGAGTTTCAAGCCGGAGAGACGCTGATCCGAGTGCTCTTGCCGGAGAAGCTCGAATCCGGCGAGCGTTTGAAAGTCCTCTACCTTCTGCCGGTCGAAGCGAACACAGAGCATCGCTACGGCGACGGATTGCTCGAAGCGAAAAAACTCGACCTCGCCAACAAGCATCGGCTGATCTGCGTCGCGCCGACGTTTTCGCATCTGCCGTGGTACGCCGATCACCCGACCGACAAGACGATTCGCCAAGAGTCGTACTTCCTGAAAGTGGTCGTCCCGGCGATTGAAAAGCGATACCCCGCACGAGCCGAACGAGACGGCCGGTTGCTGGTCGGCTTCAGCAAATCCGGCTACGGCGCGTGGAGCCTGTTGCTGCGACACCCCGATCTCTTCGCGAAAGCCGCCGCGTGGGATGCTCCGCTGATGAAGACCGAGCCGAACCAATTCGGCATGGGACCGATCTACGGCACTCCAGAGAATTTCGCGTCGTACCGAATCGACCAACTGCTGCGTGACCGTGCCGAACGACTTCGCCCCAAAGCGGGCGAGCAGCCAACCGCCAACCTGATTCATCTCGGCTACGGCAACTTCCGCGATCACCACCAACGAGCCGAAGCGTTGCTCAACGAACTTCAAATCCCACACGCCTACGCCGACGGCCCGAAGCTCGAACACACTTGGCACAGCGGTTGGATGGAGACTTCAGTCGTACAGCTTCTGAAGTCTCGCTAAGCACTCACCAACACAACACGATTAGCGCGAGCGTGTACGCCTCTGAGGAGCGTAGTCCTTGCCAAAAGATGAGAGCGAGCACAAGAAATTCAATCGGCTTTCCAATCACAAGAACGCGTGCGACAAGTCGGTAAGACCAAGGCCGACAACTTGGAATCCAACGAGACAAACACCACACCGGGATGAGGCCCCAATTGATGATCGCAAGCAGTCCATAAAGCACGATCATCAATTCGGAGGGAACACCATGCACGAGACACTCCGCGAGCACCATTAGCACGACTGTTGCTCCGATCTGGCAAATCTGAATTCCAAGCCAAATTCCTGAACAACGCCACCAGTTCATTTCACGGCGCACATAAACCATCCACAGTACGCTCGCGAAAATCAGCAACTCCAGAAAGTACTTTGTGGCCAAGAAAACGCTGCCCATGATTTGAATCCGGCTGCACGCAAGAATTCATCTGATGACTTGCGCTGAAATGACTCGGCGCGTCCGCTTCAGGCCGGGGATGCCGGTGTAGAGGTGCGAATGGTTGTAGCCGAGGCGTTCGGTGAGGTTGCGGATCAGGCTCTCGCGGACTTTGGGGATCGCGGTCAGGCGTTGACGAACGACCTCCAGCGATGTCGGGCGTTGGTCGTGCGAGTTCGGCTGTGTGGCTCGGATCAAAGACAGATCGGGACGCACGTTGAGCGTCAGGCCGTGCGTCGTCACCCAAGATCGCACGGCGACACCGACGGTGGCCAGTTGGCCGAGCGAGCAGAAGACGCCTGGCTCATCGTCGAGACGATGCGCGGCGACGTGCAGTTCGCGGCAGACGTCGAGCACCGCGAGTTCCAGGCGTTCCCGATACTCGGCCAGCCCGAAGCCCAAGCGGCGGAGCGGCACGATCGGATAGGCGGCGATTTGGCCGGGGCACTGCATCCACGCTCCCCCGCCGCGATTCAGCCAGCGGACGTCGATGCCGAGCTTGTTGAACTCCGAAACGTCGTGCCGCAGATGAGCCTGACTTCCCTCGCGGCCGATGGTCACGATCGGCGGATGCTCGCAGAGGAACAAGCCGCCGAGTCGGTCTTGGCGGTGAGCGACCTCGTCACGAAACCGTTCTTGCAACCGCAACGCCGAATCGAAATCGACCATGCCGAGCAAAAACACTTGCAGCGACTCGGACGCTCGCGCGGTCAACGGCAGTGGGAAATCGAGATCAGACATCGCACCAAAGTAGCCCTGTCGCTCCGCGACAGGCAAGCCGATGAGGGAGTCGGCCTGTATGTGCCAGAGAAAAACAGAGTCGCGAGACGTTCGGCTTTTTTTGTCGCGGAGCGACAGGGCTACGTCAGGCATGAATCGCTGTCAGAATCGTTTCGCACGCGGGGGACTTGTTGAGCGCGTAGAAGTGCAGGCCGGGGACTCCGCGTGAGACCAGTTCGCGGCATTGCTGGATCGCCCACTCGACGCCGATCTGGAATTGAGCGGCTTCGTCGGTTTGAACGGCTTCGAGTCGCGAGGCGAGTTCTGTCGGGAAGACCGCTCCGCACAACGACGTGATCCGTTTGATCCGGGCAAACTCGGTGACCGGCATGATGCCCGGCACAATCGGGATGCGAATGCCGGCTGCTTCGCAACGATCGCGGAAGCGGAAGAAGTTCTCGTTGACGAAAAAGAGCTGCGTGAAGATCGCGTCGGCTCCGGCATCGACCTTGCGTTTGAGGTTGTCGAGATCCGTCTCGGCGTCTGATGCTTCGGGATGCTTTTCGGGATAGCCGCCGACTCCGATGCCCATGTCAGCGAAGTGCTCGCGAATCAGGGAGACGAGTTCGTTTGCGTATCGCAGCCCCCCTTCGACCGGTTTGAAGTCCGCCTGCCCGGCCGGCGGGTCGCCTCGCAGAGCCATGATGTTGCGGATGCCGCTCTGCCGAGCGAACCGCAACCAGTCGAGCAACTCATCGCGCGTCGCTCCGACGCAGGTGAAGTGCGAGGTCGCAGAGATGCCGTAACGTCGCTGAATCTCGACGCATAGCTCGACGGTTCGCTTACTCGTGCTGCCGCCAGCTCCGTAGGTGCAGGAGACAAATCCCGGTTGGAAGGCGGTCAGCCGGTCGAGCGTCTCAAACAACGCGGCGTCTCCGGCGGGAGTCTTCGGCGGGAAAATCTCAATCGACAGTCCGAATTTTCCGGAGCCGTAGTGATCTCGAATCTGCATGGACGGTTCTTTCTGGTCAGCACGCGAGTCGCGTGAAGGAGACGGATTCTAAGGGGCTTGGGAAAAGCGTCTCAACCGCAGTCCGCTTGGTGCTCCTGGCAACGAATGCCGGTTGCTGATCGCAGGGGCATCACCTAACTTACGGCCCGTTGACCGAATGACTTTGCCGTACCGAGACCGTCAGGGAGCGGCTCTGCGTTCGATTCGCAGATTGGGCCGCTCCCTGACGGTCGCGGTACGGATTTTGAAATCACCAAAGGAGTCTCTCATGCCCGCCACGCTGGATGCTGCCCCGAAGTCTGCGACCAAAGCTCTGCCGTACAAAGTGAAAGACCTCGGCCTCGCCGATTTGGGCCGCAAGAAAATCGAACTGGCCGAAGTTGAGATGCCGGGCTTGATGGCTCTGCGAGCGAAATACAGCAAGTCAAAGCCGCTCAAGGGAGCACGCATCGCCGGCAGCTTGCACATGACGATTGAGACAGCCGTGTTGATCGAAACGCTGACGGAATTGGGTGCTCAAGTCCGCTGGGTCTCGTGCAACATCTTCTCGACGCAGGACGAAGCGGCGGCGGCCGTCGCGGTTGGCCCTCACGGAACGCCGGAGAATCCCAAGGGTGTCGCGGTCTTCGCCTGGAAGGGTGAGACGCTCGAAG
>CAZILR010000501.1:0-4804 GCA_964539995.1 uncultured Planctomyces sp. | reverse complement strand
CTCACCCGGCCTTCGGCCACCCTCTCCCGAAGGGAGAGGGGGTGAATCGCGGCGTTCTGGAGTGTCCTGATGCGTTTTTCCGAACCGACCGCCGTGATGCGGCATGCCTTCGAGCTGGCGGCTCGCGGGCAGGGGTTCGTTGAGCCGAATCCGATGGTCGGTGCGGTGCTCGTCGATGAATCGCTCGGCCTGCTGGGCGAAGGTTTTCATTCGCGGTTCGGTGGGCCGCACGCGGAGGTCGAGGCCATCGCCGATGCGACGAAACGTCGTCGCAAGAAGAAGCTGAAGGACGCGACGCTGTTCGTGTCGTTGGAGCCTTGCTGCCACTTCGGCAAGACGCCGCCCTGTTCGCAAGCGATCCTCGCGGCCGGAATCCGCAAGGTCGCCGTCGGGCGAACGGACCCGAACCCGCAAGTCGCTGGAGGCGGCATCGCCGAACTGCGAGCGGCAGGCGTCGAAGTCGAAGTCGGGATGCTCGAAGCGGAGGCCAAGCGGCTCACTGCGCCGTTCGCCAAGCGTGTGACGACCGGATTGCCGTGGGTGATCGCGAAGTGGGCGATGAGCTGGGACGGCAAGATCGCGACCGGTTCCGGCGACTCAAAGTGGATCAGCAACGAAGCCTCACGAGCCGTCGTCCATCAACTGCGAGGACGAATGGACGCGATCGTCGTCGGAGCCGAAACGGCGCGGCGTGACGATCCGCTGCTGACCGCTCGACCGGCCGGGCCACGAGTTGCGACTCGCGTGGTGCTCGATTCGATCGCCTCGTTGCGGACGGACTCGCAGTTGGTGCGCACGGTGAACGATGCTCCGCTGCTGATCCTCACCGGGCCGGATGCACCCACGGACAACGTCACTCGCTTGCGGGCGACCGGTGCGGAAGTTTGCGTACTGGGTGTCGAAGCGGATCAAGCCGCCGCCCCTGCGACGGCCAAGGATCTCAAGAAGATTCGGCCCGTCGAGCCACACGCCGCTTTGGTGGAACTTGGACGCCGAGGCATGACGAATGTCCTCATCGAAGGTGGCGCGGCGATTCTGGGAGCGTTCAACGACCTCGACCTGATTGATGAAGTGCAAGTCTTCGTCGGCTCAAAATTGATCGGCGGCCAAGCGGCTCCTGGACCGGTTGGTGGCGTGGGCTGCGAGCCGCTGTCGATGGCTCGGCTGTTGGGGGATGTCCGAGTGGAGTCCCTCGACGGCGACATCTTCCTTCAAAGCGTTGTGCGCCGATGAGATGAGGGGCGACGGAGATTTTGTGGTGCGGGCGAGACGCCCGCACCACAATTGCTTGTTCTTGGCGTGGCTCTCGGCCTTTTCTGCCGAAACGCTGCTGCAGAATTCAAAAGCTGACGGATGGGGCTGTGGTGTGACGATACGAGTCCCTGACGCGCGGCTCTGTCAGGGCATCCCGACAGGTTTGGACACGCGAGCTTCATTCAGGGAAATTGAGAATGGTCATGGATGACTTGAGCGCCCACGGTCTCGACGGATCGGAGTCGGCGAGAATTCTGGATTGGCTGTTTGAATACCGACGCTCGGTTGGCTGCACGATCGAGCGGATTCGATTCTCCGAGTCCAATCAATGGGCACTCGACGAGGCTCAGTCCACGCTGCGACATGCCAGCGGACGCTTCTTCACGATTCAGGGCTACCAAGGCGTGTCGAATTTTCGGCCGGATTTCTGGCAGCCGCTGATCAATCAGCCGGAAACCGGAACGCAGGGGTTCGTTGTTCGCAACGGCGCGGCGGGGCTGGACTTGCTCGTGCAGGCGCGAACTGAACCGGGCAACGTGGGTCTCGTGCAGATTGGTCCGACGATCCAAGCGACGTACAGCAATTACACCGCCGCTCACAAGGGCCGGCGGCAGCCGTTCCTGGAGCAGTTTCATCAACCGGAACGGTTCGGCTCGCGAGTCCTGGTCGATACGGTGCAGCCCGAATTGGGATCGCGGTTTCTGAAGAAGTGGAACCGCAACATCGTGATCCATGCGCCGGCGCTGGCGAACTACTCGCACCCGATGTTTCGGTGGGTCTCGCTGACAACGCTGGCTCGGCTGATGCGTCTTGACCACGTCGTCAACAACGACGCGCGACTCGTCGTTGGGCTGCTGGCGCTGGAATGCGGGGCGGACCTGTTCGCGGGAACGACGAATCCGCTCGGCGAAGCGGTCTGCCGATCGTTTCGAGCGACTTCTGGAGTGAGCTTCTGGAATTCCGCCGAGGCCGCCGACTGGCTGGCTGGCGTGAGGACTCGCGAGTCACTGCACGCCGAAGAGCGTTCACTCAGCGAACTGCCGGAATGGGAAATCACGGACGACGAAATCCGGCACACGCGAGGGCTGCATTTCTCGGTCATTCAACTCCGAGTCCACGCGCCGGATCGAGAAGTTTTCGACTGGGATCAGCCGCTCATCGCCGCGTCGCACACGGGCAAGATCGTGCTGATTGTCCAAGAAGTGGACGGCGTTCTGAATCTGCTGTTTCGCGCCGAGGCACAACTCGGCAACGCTCACGGCGCGGAGTTGCAGCCGACGTTCTGCGACGATAACGACGGTGCCCCCGATGCTCCGCAAGCGATTCGCGATCTGCTCAACGAGAAGCGGGTCAGGGAACGGTTTACGTTTGAAGGGTCCGATGAAGGAGGCCGGTTCTTCCAGTGCATCAGCCGGTTTGACATCCGTTGGCTGGATTCGAGTGTCCATTCAGAACTCCCCGATGGGTACGCTTGGCTGACGCTCGGTCAGATTCGCGAACTGCTCGCCGGGACGGATTTCATTTCCGACGAATCGCGCAGCGTCCTGTCGCTGTTCCTGACCGCCGCGTGCTGCGATCTGTACGCGATCCGTCCGCAAGCCGCCGCAGCGTAATGGCGAATTCGTGAGGATTCTCCGGTGCGGGTTCTCTTCTGTGCCTCTGGAACGACCGGCGATGTTCACCCGCTAGTCGGCATTGCCGCCGCGATGAGACAGCGCGGTCACGAAGTCATTCTGTTGACCAATCCGGCGTATGAGTCGCTGGCCGCTGAAGCCGGAGTGCAATTCGAGCCGATCGGCCGGCGCGAAGACTTGGACGAACTCAATCGGCACCCGCAGGCGTGGTCGTACAAGCACGGCTGGAAAGTCTGGATTCGCGGAGCCGGCCTTGCACCGATGCGCGCGCTTTATCGAGCGATCGAAAAACTTCACCGGCCTGGTGAAACGCTGGTGGCCGCGTCGTATCTCTGCTTCGGTGCTCGGATCGCGCAAGAAAAACTCGCCATCCCCACAGCGACGCTGCACCTCAATGCCCACACGATTCGGTCGCTCTACGGCATCTACGCGTTGCCGCCTCCGGCGATTTTTCCGGAGCGGATGCCGCAATGGTATGTCGCCAACGACAACTGGCCGCTGTGGGGTCGTCGCATCGCGATCTGGCTGGCCGACCGGTTGTGCATCGATCCGGTGATGTCGAGCGAGATCCGTCGCTTTCGCCGAGAGCTGGGGCTGCCCCGCTTGACTGGCTTCGTGCGGGACTGGTGGAATTCGCCGGACTTGGCCGTGGGACTCTTTCCTGACTGGTGGGCTGGCGAGCATCCCGACTGGCCAAAACAAGTCGTGACCACCGGCTTCCCGTTCTGGGATCGCGCCGAAGCGAGCGATCTCTCAGACGGCCTGCGGCAGTTTCTCGCCGAGGCGGGCCGAGTCATCGTCTTCAGCCCCGGAGCATCGAGCGGACACACAGAATTCCACTTCGCCACGTTCGCTCGAAGCTGTGAGGCAGTCGGACATCGCGGCCTCATTCTGACCTCTCGACCGCCGACCGACACACAAGCGTTCGGCACTGCCGTTCGCTTTGAGCGTTATGTCCCGTTCACGAAGCTGCTGGCGTCTGCTGCCGCAGTTGTGCATCACGCCGGCATCGGAACCAGTGCGCAATGTCTGGCTGCGGGTGTTCCGCAGGTCGTCGTCCCCACGCTGTACAATCAGCCGGACACCGCCATCCGCTTGGAGCGACTCGGTGTCGCCGTGAAAATCTCGGAACACCGCTTTCACGAACAAACACTGGTCCCGGCTTTACGCAACGTGCTTCATTCCGCGCAGATCAGGTCGAACTGCCAGACACTTTCCGCTCGGATGACGGGCGACACACTCAGCCGCATCTGCGGTGCTCTGGAGAATTGCCAGATGTCTTCTGGGTGACTCATTTGGCGAAGTCGTTTAGCCGCTTCATGCCAGCACAAACTCGTGGGCTTCGAGTTCCTCGCTCATGTCGCCTTCCGACGGGATGTTCTCACCGGTCCAGACGATCGACGCGAACTGGCCGACGTCGTCGATCCAGTCGAGGCCGGCCTGATCGCGGGCCGACCACGGCAACCGGATGACAATGTGTTTCGCACCCTTCGGGCGACCGAGTTGCATCGAGTAAAAACGGTCGAGGTACGACGGGTCTTGCAAGCAGGCGGTACGGATCGCCTGCAGGAATGACATCGTCAGTGTCGCCGGATCACCGGACGGTTCGAGGACGATGCGAAGCGTCGAGTGCGGGTTGTCCTCCAGTAATTGCCCGATGATCCGACAGGCTTCGTCGCGGTGCTTGCGGAAGTCGGACGCTTGCAGCCGCAGCTCGAACGCGCCACAGCGGTTCGCTGGCGGCGGAAGCGGATCGCGGCTGAGCTGATCGAAGTCCACCAAATAGTCGGTGAAAATGGGGTGACGGCTCGCAGCCACCGGCTCGCGGCGTTCGGCTGGCGAGGGGAGTGCGTCGAATTCGGTGTCGAAGATCTCTTCGGCCTCTTCCATCAACTCGTACATGGTCGGCAGGTCAA
>CAZILR010000500.1:0-4806 GCA_964539995.1 uncultured Planctomyces sp. | reverse complement strand
GCGGCCTTGTTGGAAGTGCGTGTTGGCGGTGACTTCGAGCGTGCGCGGATCGTCCGCAGCGCGAGTCATCGTGGCCAACAAACAGAGCAGGCCGGCGATCAGGGCGCGTGATGAAAGGCCGAGCCGTGACAGAACTCGCCCAGGCGGGCGAGGCGTTCGGCGAATTGTTCCCAGTCGAGCCATTCGGATTTCTGTGTGGAAGTTCGGCCGCTGATGGCTCGCGTCTTGTCGGTCGCGGCGAGGCCGAACAGACGCGGGTTGGCTCCCAGCGGCATTGTCGTCAGCCGAACGGAATTGGTCTCGCTCGTCGTTGTGTCGCCGCTGGGTGTATCGCGGCGAGCCACGAAGCTGAAGCCTGCCGAGGAATTGATCGGATTCAAACGGAGCCGCTCGATCGCCGCGAGCGACGCTTCGTCGAACGGTTTCGGCGAAGCGATCGCGACGATCAACTCAACACCAGCCTTATCACCGAGGACGTGCATCTCTTGCAGTTCGCCAGCCGAGGCGAGTGGCGGATCCCAAACCTCTTTGTCTTCGTGGGGTAGGTTGGAAACCTGCCCCACGATCGGCCAACGACGCGAGACGACGCCATCGGCATCGACGTAGAACAACGCCACGAACGCCGGTTCATCGAGCGTGACGTGGAACTGCATCTTGTCGCCGTCCTTCAGCGAACCGACTTCGGGGCCGAGCACTTGATAGCCTTCGGTCTGCGAGGCTCGTTGGATGTGCAACTCGACGCGCGGCAGCCAACGGAGCGTTTCGTTCTTTGCAGAAGAGGAGGTCGAAGCGTTCGCTGGTTGCGTCAGCAGTGGCCGAGCGTCTTCGTGGAACATCACCCACGCGGCGTAGCCTCCCGCGACCGTTGACCAACCCAACAAAACGAGCATCAAGATGCGAGCCAACCAGTGAGTTGGGAATGACCGCCTGGGACGAACGGCGACGATGCCGGAGCCGTGCTGACTGGGCTCGATCGGCCGCTCATCCGCAAAGGGTTCGAGCGCCGTGGCAAATTCGCCGGCGGAGCTGAATCGCTCACCCGGATCGAAGCGCAGCGCTTGCAGGCAAACTTTGGAGAGCTTGGCGGACAATCCCGCTCGCAGCAGATGCGGCATCGCCGGGGGCGTGCGTTGAGCAATGTCCTCGCGGCGATGGCCGTCGCCAAACGGACGCTGGCCGGTGAGCAACCGATACAACACGACTCCCAAGCTGAAGATGTCGCAACCGGGAGTGACATCTTCGGAGTTGCCGCTGAATTGTTCGGGAGCCATGTAGGCGGGCGTGCCGAGCCACTCGCCGGGACGTGTCTGTTCGGACTCATCGACTTCCGGTCGCCGAGCGAGTCCGAAGTCGGTGAGCACCGGCTCGCCCCGTCGGTCGATCAAAATGTTCGACGGTTTGACGTCGCGATGGATGACTCCTCCCGCGTGCGCCTCTTGCAGCGCCGCGGCGATCTTGCGAACGATCTGCACCGCCTGCACAGGAGGGAGCAGCGGACCAGATTTGAGCAGCGCTTCGAGCGATGTGCCATCGACGTAGTCCATCGTCAAGAAGTCGATGCCGTTCAGACGATCGACGTCGAGCACTCGGCAAATGTTCGGATGACGCAGCGATGCGGTCAGCTTGGCCTCGCGGCGGAACCGCTGAGTCAGCCGCTCGGCGTGCGGGCCGTCGAGGAACGGGACTTTGATCGCGATCTGCCGATCCAAGTCCGGGTCGTAGGCGAGGTACACGGTCCCCATCGCCCCGTGGCCGACCGGCCAGAGAATTCGGTAACGGCCCAATTGATCGCCCGGCGCGAGCCGTCGCGTCGCGTCGCGTTCTTGGTCGCTCGTCGGCGCGTCATCGTCTCGGCCAGTCGATGCGGACTCCAGCGGCTGAGTGGCCTGAATCGATCGCGTCGCGTTCAACCGCTCTTCGACTTCGAGTTGCAGCGCGTCGTGCAGTCCTCGTGCTTGAATCGGGAAGCGGCGAAAGTATTCGGCGAGTTCGGGTGTGTCACCGGCATCGCAACGGACGCGAAACTCGTGAACGATCGCCGAGATCGGCAGACGATCGAGAGGTCCAAACTCTGGCCATCGTTCGAGGTAGTCTTCCAGAAACGGACGGCCGTCGGTCGCGAACGGCGACAACGACAACCTCGGCATGTTGCCGCCACGTCCGGCACGGATCGCGGGTGCCGCTCGTTTCCAACGATATTCCAGGTCGATCAGGACGAGTTCGTGCAGCACCTGTTGGCGACGCGAATCGTTTTTCAGTTCGGCGGCGAACTCTTCGATGTCCGGCTCTTCGCCTCGCTGCCAAGCCGACTCGAACCGATCGTAGACCGATTCGAGCATCCGTGATCGGCTGACCTCCGCCAGCGTGGGCATATCAAACTCCTGAAGGCAGCCGCTCGCGCATCACGGCGCGATCGCGGCTTTCAATCGGCGTCGCCGCCGAGCGGTGGCTCGTGCCAGCGAACCGAGAAGGCAAACCGACACCACAACATTGCGGGTCGTCGGATCAAAAATCGGCATCGCGGAAGACTCATCGGAATCCGAGTCGAGTTTGTCGTCCGTCGCGCCGCGAGAAATCAGCCGTCCCGATGCCGCCTCGCGACGTGCATCGCTTGCGGCCCGGTGCTCTTGATCGTTCGCGCCGGCGACTCGCGTCGGCGTTACCCAACGAGTGCGACTCGCTGCGGCCAGACTTTGCGGTGCTCCCTCACGCGGCGAATTCGGCGATGCGGACTGGCTCGCGGCATCGAGCGCTGTCTCCAAATCGTGCAAGTCCGGTCGCGTTGCCAGTTCTTCGGAGATCGACTCGTCCGAGACTTCCGCATCCACCACGACCACTCCATCCGAGTTGATCGACGATTGCGGTTCCGTGACGGCTGCGGAACGAGTCGTCCGCGTGACGAATGCAAGCTGCGAATGAACTCGGCCTTCGGAGTCAGTGGCGCGGAGATAGGTCATCGGGCTGCTGTCGTCGTTGATCGTCAGGCCGTTGCTATCTTGAACGGACGACGCTGAACCGACGGAAATCAGTTGACCGGTTTCGGCGACCCGCAACTCAACCTTCGGTTCGGAATCGTGTGGCCGCGAGTGGAGAGAAAAAATGTTGAAACCGCCGTGATCCTCGGCGGGAGCAAACCGAATCGGAGGCCCCTGCGCGATCGACGCGAAGAGTGAATCCGACAGGTCAGATGAAAAGTCAGCCTCACCGAGGTGGTTGACAAGTGGTTGGCCCGTTCGGTGGTTCCAATTTGCGTCCGCACCAGCGAAGGACGCCTTGAGATTTTCAACCTCAGACAACGCGATGTCGGCCGGCACCGGCGGCAAGCTGTTGGTCAGGTCGATCATCGAAAACGATTCCATCGGCGAGTCATTCCCGGTCGCACTCAGCAGCGCTCGCGTCTCCAACGGTTCCGCGCCGGCAAACGGCATTCGGCGGCGGCGTTTCGGTCGCGAGCCGGAATTCGTTGCCGACTCAGGCGTGTCTTTTTTCACGCCTCGGTGAATGAAAAAGTTCCACATCGCATGTCCTCGACTTCGTGTCCGAGAGGAATCGCTTTCCAACGGCGGGATTTCATCGTCAAGAGGCCGTTGAGAGCAAGAGTTCCTCCACCAATTCCTTTGGTGTTCGAGACCAAAACGATCTGAAGCAGCCGCCAGTAGCGAGGGAGACCGGAACCAATCGGGCAATCGGTTCGCGGTGACTCCCTCGCTCTGGCACTGCTCGTTGGGTCGAGAGGCACTTGTGAATGAAGACGACTCCAAACACGATCGCACGATCCACCCTTCCCAAACCCGATACCGACAGGCGCGACCGTGCCCCGCCAACGATTCGGTAAGTTTCTTAAAATTCGTCGGCCCGGTCTTACGGGTCCGCGCGACGACCAGTACGATCCCGCCGCAAAACCCCGATTTTCGGCAGTTTCACGCATGTTTGACGACGACGCTTCGGTCACTCGGCTGTACTTGGAACTCCGCGAAGGCCGCGAAGAGGCCGCGACGGACTTGTGGCAACTTTGCTGCCAAGCCCTGGTCCGCGAAGCTCGCAAACAACTCGGCTCGAACGAGCGGCGAATGTCCGACGAAGAAGACGTCGCACTGGCGGTCTTCCACGAGCTGTGCCAAGGAGTCAGCGACGGCCGGCTCGGCGATGACCTCCGTCGCGAGGATCTCATCAAGCTGCTGCGGCACTTCACTCGCCAGGAAACGCTTGACCAACGCCGACATGCCCAGCGAGCAAAACGCGGCGGCGGCATTGTGCGGGGCGATTCGGTTTTCGCGATGCGCTCCGACGGACGCAAAACCAACGACGGCTTTCATTCCGTCGCCAGCCCAGAACCGTCACCAGAGTTGATGGTGCAACTCGACGACCAACTGCAACGCTTGCTGGCGTCGTTGGAAGACGACCGTTTGCGACAGGTCGCGCTGAGCGTCCTGGCTGGTGACTCTCGACCGGAGATTGCGGAGAAGCTCGGTTTATCACTCCGTTCGGTCGAACGCAAAGTCGCATTGATTCGCGATGCGTGGCGCACGGAGCTTGAATCGAAATGAGTAGCCCTGTCGCGCCGCGGCCGGACGGGCGCGGGCGAAGGGAGTGTGGTTGATTCTGTAATCAAGGTTGCGCGAGTGACGTCGATGAAGCGTTCGGCTTTCCTGTCGCGGAGCGACAGGGCTACTTTCACTCGCGAGTCACCTCAATGACCGACAACTCGGTCGCTGTCGGAACGACTCGCTGCCACTTGAATCCGCAGTCATCAAGCAGCGCGCGGTACTCGGATTCCGTTCGCTCCTGCCCGCCGGTGACGGTCAT
>CAZILR010000499.1:3430-4813 GCA_964539995.1 uncultured Planctomyces sp. | reverse complement strand
CCGTTGCCAACGGTTCTAACGCCCGATGATGGAAAGGCTTGTTCTCGTGCGGATCATGGAACGCACGAAAGTCGGGTGGCTTCGGGGTTCCGGGGCGACTAATTTGCCGGAGCGAAGACAAGTTCGAGGAATCTGCGGGCCAAAAGGATTTTCGCTCATGTCTCGGTTGTTCTCGTTCCTGCGCCGCGTCTCGCGACCTGCACGTCGCCGAGGTCCGCGCGCGTTCGGCGCGAGTCGCACGCTCGGCGCGGGTCTCCCGACCCCGCCGGTGGAATGTCTGGAATCCCGCCAACTTCTCGCCGTCACACAGATCACCGCGGCGGAAGTGGAACTGCTGTTGAACCGAGCGGCCGTCGCCACGAGTTCCGAAGATGCCATCATCGCCGTCGTTGATCGTGGCGGACGAATTCTTGGCGTGCGCGTCGAGGAAGACGTGCTCCTCGCCTATGGCAACCTTGTCACGGCGAATGGCATCGTCGATGACCCGGCCGAAGAAGCGACGCTGGTTTTCGCCATCGACGGAGCCGTTGCGAAAGCTCGCACCGCGGCGTTCTTCGCCAACGGGACAGCCGATTCACGCATCGACCCCGAAACCGGAATGGACCCGGCCGGAGACATGCCAACCGTCGGCCCGCTGACGTCACGCACGATCCGCAACATCAGTCAGTCCACGATCACGCAGCGTGAGATGCAATCGAATCCGAACGAGTCCGACCTCACGATGCGCGGCCCCGGATATGTCGCTCCGGTCGGCATCGGCGGACACTTCCCACCAGCGATCGCTCACACGCCGCAGGTCGATCTGTTCGGCATCGAGCACACGAATCGCGACAGCATCGTGCATCCCGGCATGAACTCGGTTCGCGAGACGACGGACCCGACACTCGCCGTGATTGGTGGCGACGACATTCTGTTGCCCGGCCGCTTCAATGCGACTTACGAACTTGGCAAAGACCTCGACGCTCCGGAGAGCTACGGCTTCGTCTCTGGACGTTTGGTGAACGCGCAGTCGCGCGGTATCGCCACGCTTCCCGGTGGCATCCCGCTGTATCACGGCTTCGACGTCGTCGGTGGAATCGGTGTGTTCTTTCCTGGCACGGTCGATGCCGATGGTGCCGGCCCGCAACAACTCGGCGATGCGACGTTCGAGCAAGGTTTTGTCCCCGGCATCAAGCAATCCGAAGCACAACGCACGAACGCTCCGAAAGTGCTCGAAGCCGAATACATCGCCTACGCGGCCGCCGGTGGAGCCGCGTTTGGTGGACTGAGCGCGAAGGACAAGATCGGCGCGATCACCGATGCAAATAACAACGTCGTGGCCGCGACTCAGTTCGTGCTGCCGTTTGGACGAATTGATCTCGTCGGCATCACGCTGCAAATCAT
>CAZILR010000499.1:591-3420 GCA_964539995.1 uncultured Planctomyces sp. | reverse complement strand
CCGGCGTTCGGAAGGTGATCGCCGTCGGCAAGGCGCTCGGAGTCGGTGCGAACACCGGAGCCAATCAGATTGTGACCACGGGCGGAGACCTCACGCTCGCTGGCGAAGAGGTGCCCGAAGGCTGGCTGGTCAAACCGCCCGTCGGTTCCGACGCCGAAGCCATCATTCTGCAAGCTCTGGAAACGGCCGACCAAACCCGCGCGGCGATTCGACTCAAGGTCAACGTCAAAGGCAGCAGGGTGGCGACGACACCCGGAGCACGCACGCGCATGGTCCTCGCCGTGACCGACACGGACGGCAACGTCATCGCCCTGTATCGCATGCACGACTCGACGATCTTCTCAATCGACGTCGCCGTCGCGAAGGCTCGCAACACGGCGTACTACGCCGATCCCGCGCAGTTGGCGTTGAATCTCGTGGATCAGGTGGACGACAACAACGACGGCGTCTCCGACGTGCCGCTGGGGACCGCGTTCAGCAATCGCACGTTCCGCTTCCTCGCCGAACCGCGATACCCGCAAGGTGTCGATGGAACCAAGCCGGGTGACTTCTCGATCCTCAACGATCCAGGCTTCAAGACCGACTTGCTCAAGACCCGAAACACCACCATTGCCGCCGGAGCCGTCGAGAACATCGGAGCACCGGTCGCCTCAACCGCGTTCGTTTCCGTGCTCGGCTTCGACTCGTTCAACGTCGGCCGCAATTTCCGACAGGCCGCCAACATCGCCAATCAAAACGGCATCATCTTCTTCCCCGGCAGCGCACCGATCTACGACTCCGGCATGCTGATCGGCGGCTTCGGAGTCAGCGGCGACGGCGTCGATCAAGACGACGTCGTGACCTTCTTCGGTGTCGAGGGATTCCGACCACCCGCTGGCACCGAAGCCGACGACTACCGAGTCCGTCGCACTCGCCTCCCGTACCAAAAATTCAACCGCAACCCGTTCGCGTGAGTGAATGACGAAGCCCGAAAGACCCAATGACGAAGGATGTCCGAATGACGAAGGACGAAATACCCAATGACGAAGGAAATCCGAAGGACGAAGCTCGAATCACGGAAGGACTGCGGTGCTTGATCTGTCGATTCGTCATTCGTGCTTCGTCATTCTTTCGTCATTGGGTGCTTCGTCATTCGGCATTCGCCACGCTGCTCGTGCTCGCATCGCTGCCGGTTCGAGCACCGGCCGGCGACCATCACTGCGACACCTGCGAGCGCTACGACCGCCACGCCTGTGCCGGCTGGCCTCAGTGCATCTCGCGCTGGGCACGCCCGTCCTACGGCTGCCACGAGTCAGGCTGCTACGTCGGAGGCGGTGCTCCGATTCACGGAGATGGCCGTTGTGCTCACGAAGGAACCTGGGGCTGGGACTATCACGGCCGCCTCTTCACCAAACGCATCTGGCTCGGCTGGCACCACGGCCGCCGCGATCAAGGTGGCACCGGAGCCTATCGCACCGACGGCCCTCACCTGCTCCATCACTGAGGCGGAATGTTCTCGGTACCAGAGCCAGATCGACAGCAACCGGTCCCGAAGGCGGTCTTGATGACATCTGGTCGTCGTAAGGCGTAAGCAATCCAAACCAGGACGCCGATGATGATCGGAAAGACAAACGGATCATCGACCCGTACATGCGTCGTAATGGCTCCGCCGAGATAGCCCGTCAACAGAATCGCTCCGAGAAACGACGTCCGGGGAATCAAGAACACGACCGTTGCGACCACTTCCACGACGCCGATCACGAGCATCGTGTCGGTCTTATAGCCGAGCTTCGCGAACATCTCCTTCTTACCTTCCCACTCCGTGAACTTCCCGGACGCACTCATTCCAATCAGCATCGCAGCGAGCAACCCGCTCAAGACCCACCCTGCAATTCGCTGCTTCTTCGACGCCGCCATGATGCCTCCTCTTTTGCGAAATAAGTCCCGAAGTGAATGTAGTCCTGCAGCGCAATGTAGCCCTGTCGCTCCGCGACAGGAAAGCCGAACGGTCGTTTGACGTCGTCCGCGCGATCAACCCACAACAGCCAATCCACGTCGTCTGCACGCTCGGCTAACCTGTCGCGGAGCGACAGGGCTACAACGGCTTCGAGTAATGCAAATACTCATCCGGCTTCAGCCGAGCGTTCGGGCCGTTGTTGGCGATGTAGCAGCGGAAGGCGTCGAAATGGTCCGGCGTGCGGACGAGGTGATCGAAGCCGTCTTGTTGCCAGAAGTGACCGGTTGAGCCGATCGCTCGGTTGATTTCGCAAGCGGTGAAGTGCTTCCACGATTCGCATTGAGCCAGCATCCCGTCTTCATCGACGAAGGCCGCAAGCAAATGGACGTGGTTGGGCATGACCACGAAATCGGTCAGTTCGTATCGCTCGCCGTCAAACTTGAGCAGGCTGTCGCCGACGATTTTCGCCACAGTCGGATCGCGCAGCACACACGCGCCGTGGCAGGCGTCGAGATGCCGATGCCAGCGGTCGGAGAAGGCTCGGCCAAACTCGGCCCGCAGCTTGGGAGGCAACTGTTGGACTTGGCTTTTCCAATCAGAGCCGCGTGAGTCGATGCCATGTCGGCGAAGCCACTCCTCTCGATCCGCGTGCCAGCGATTGAGCACGGATTTGGGAATCGAGTCGATCGTTCGCCAGGTGATGAAGCAGACGGCTCCTGCCTGCGACCAATGTGGCAACTTGCGTTCGACGATGGAGAACTCGGCATTCGGATCAAACACCTGCAACGGCCAAAGCGAAGAAGCCATGTCGAGTCTCGCGCGAAGGGATGCGTCGCAAAATGTAGCCCTGTCGCTCCGCGACAGGAAAGCCGAACGGTCGTTTGACGTCGTCC
>CAZILR010000499.1:0-491 GCA_964539995.1 uncultured Planctomyces sp. | reverse complement strand
GCGCGATCAACCCACAACAGCCAATCCACGTCATTCGCGCGCTCGGCTAACCTGTCGCGGAGCGACAGGGCTACTTTCGGGCAGCCTCACCGCCAACTGCCCTTTCCGTCCGAATTCCTCGAACTTCTGCGCCGGCACGAGCAGACGCCAACCTTACTCGACTTCAGTTGTCGGTTCCGGGAAGCATCCCAAATGAATGGAGATAGCCAACGCTGAAGAACAACGCCAATAGCACGAAATCAGTGACCAGTGAGTCGAGCCACTTGAGATGTTTGTTTCGCGGAAGACTGTGAACCAGTCCGTGGCGAATGAATGCGGCGAAGACAACAAATGCCACGGGATTTGTCGTAGAAGCGGCCACGAATTGTCCTGAGCAGATCAGGAAGAGTGCGCGAGTGACGCCGCAGGTTGGGCAATCATGTTGAAGCAAGGCGCGGAATGCACAAAAAGGAATCCTCACCCACGATGACATCAGTCCGACTTACACCATC
>CAZILR010000498.1:0-4822 GCA_964539995.1 uncultured Planctomyces sp. | reverse complement strand
GCACGTCGGCACAGGCCAAGGCTCGCGCGTCGCTCAAGTCCATCAACAAGCTGATGACTCCCGCACGCAGATCAGCCGCCTTGCGAGTCAGCGTGGCAAGCAGTCGTTGCACTTCGGCATCCGTCGGCTTGAGTTTCTTGATCGCTCCAAACGCGGCGACGCGCACGTCCGCCGAAGCATCACCCGCCAGACCGATCAAAGTGTCGCGCGTCGCGGCATCCCATTTCTTCTGATTCGCAAACAGTTCCACGACGCTGCGTCGTTGCCACGGATTCAACGTCGGCAAGTACGGCAGCAAACGTGTCGGCGAGCGGCGGCCGATCGCAGCGAGTAAAGACGGAGCCACCGTCTCCCGACTCGCCTTCAAGCCAGTCCAAGGCCAGACGAGCGGTTTCAATTCGGTCGGTTTCTCCGGCAAGCGCTGAAACAGTCGTTCCAGTCGCTCGAACGAATCGTCCTGCGGCGCGCCCGCGTCCTCGGCGTGCCCGTCTTCGCCGACCGTCGGCGTCGTGATCGCCCCGATGGCTCGCAACGCCACACGCACGTCGGCGTCATCGCTCGCCGTCCAACGCACGGCCTGAGCCTCGGCCAAGTCGAGGTGCCCCAAGTGTGTGAGCGCGACGAACCGCATCTCCGCCGATTTGTGTTGCAGCAAACGCTCGGCTAACGGGAGCGACGCCGGAGCGTCTTCAAACGCGGCGGCCCACAACGCGAGGAACGCCGATTCCGGATCGCTGCCCGACAACGCCTTCCGCCGAGCGTCCTCGTCGTCGAGCATCGTCAGCACGGTCTCGATCGCGCCGTTGATGACCTTCACGCTGACCGAATCCCACGCGAAGCCGAACCACACGTTGACCGCTCGCGCGACCGCGCTGAACCGCGCCAGGTCATGCTCGCGCACGATCCGCAGCATCCGCCGATACGCCGTCGGATGCGCGAGGTCGATCGCCTCCAGAATCGACTGCCGCAAACCCTCCTGCCGCTGAGCCGCCAGCAGCGTCTTCTCGATCAGTTCCCAACCTTGCTCGCGCGACGACATCAGCAATCCGCGCACGACATGCGTGCCCATCGACCCGATCTCGTGCTCGTTCGTCAGCGACTGACGGAGAATCTCGAAGACGGCATCACCCGTCGGGCCGCCCGTGTCCATGACGGTCGCCAGCAACGTGGCGATGTCGGCCTGCCACGACATCCAACCGCGCTTCAAGTACGGTGCCCACTGCGCCAGCCAAACCGGATCGAGCATTTCCTCCCGGTAGGTCTCGGCCAGCCCCAGCATCCCTAACATCCAACTTTGCTGCGCGTTGAGCGTCAGGTCTGGATGCCGCGGCGCGCGAAAGGCTTTGACTTTCCAGCCGCTCTGATATGGCCCATTCCGCAGCGCGGTCCAAGTCCGCTCGATATCCGCCGCCATGTGCGGAAACGAAACTTGCAACAACTTGATCCGCTCCGTTTGGCTCAGCCGGCCGAAATCCGCGGCGGCGGTCGCTTGAGCGTCATTCACGAAGCGGCCATTGCGGTAGTCGGTCTCAACTTTTTTCCCGTTCGCATCCAGCGCGCGAAGCCCAAACGCAATCGCCGACAGTTTGGACGGCAACTTACGGATGGCCTTGTCGAACCGCGTTCCCTCTTCCATCCGGTGAAGGTCCGCCGACTCATCGATCATCCATCCCTTCAAGCGTTCCTGGGCCACGTCTGGTTTGAGCACGATCAGCCTTTCGCCGTTGAGAATCTTGTCGCGACTCAATCAACGTAACCGTCACCACTCCGCGTGACGAGCCTGCTGGAAAATCGCGACCGAGTGGCAAAAGGCTCATCACGCGGCGCGGTGATGGCCACATTACCCGCCGGCCAGCAGCGTGAGCCGCAAAAATGTGATGCGGCTCTCGTCGGTCAGATGGACTTCGCCATCGAGTTGCTTCTGTTCGACGTCGTCAATCACGACGAGATACAGTCCATCTTCAAACGCTTGCAACGCCGCACCGATGGCGGCCTCTTCGTTCACATCTTGCACGCCGACGTCACTTTGCCCCATCGTGATCTTGCCCCGTTCGGCGGCGGCGTCGATTTGACGCGAGGTCAGCGTCCGCAGCACTTGATTGTCCGCCTGTCGCTGCTGAAACGCGGCGACTTGCTCGACCACGATGCGTTCGATGAGCCGCCGCAACGTCAGCCCGCCTTCGTCACGCGACCGAGGCGGGACTGGAATCGACCAGTCCGCAAACAACGGACGCTTTTGTCCCAAAGCGCGACCGGAAATCACAGGCATTTGCAACCTCTCCATTGTTCAACGGCGGGTCGGCCATCGGCTTCTGGCCTCCGCCGGATTCAAGTGAGCTCCTCGATCAGCGTTCCTTGAGGCAACAGGCCGTTGGTCGTCAGCGTTGTTGTGTCGATCCCCATCTGGCCGAGCACCGTCGCGAATAAATCCGCCGCTGTGGCTGGCCGAGCGGTCGGATACTCCGCAAGCCGGTCACTCGCACCGACAACTTGTCCCGCCCGCAACCCGCCGCCGGCGACGAGGCCGGAGTAGCAGTGTTCCCAGTGATCGCGACCGGACTTGTTGTTGATCTTCGGAGTACGGCCGAATTCGCCCACGGCGACGACAGCCGTCTCGGCGAGCAAACCACGCTCGTCGAGATCATCCAGCAGCGCGGACAACGCCTGGTCGAGCATCCAGGCGTGCCGATCTTGATACTGCTGAAAGTGGCGGTCGTGCATGTCCCAACCGCCGTCGCCGAGATCCTCGACCGGCTCGACGTGCGAGCTCCAATTGACCTGCACGAAGCGAGCACCCGCCTCGACCAATCGCCGCGCCAGCAGACAGCACTGGCCGAATCGAAAGCGTCCGAACCGTCGCCGGACCGGTTCCGATTCGCGATCCAAATCGAAGACCTCTCGCGAGCCGGCCTTCGTCAGCAGTGAAATCGCTTGCTGATAAAACGCATCCAGCCGGCTCATTTCCGCAGACCGATCGACTCGCTGAGCGAGTTGATCAAACTGCGCCAGCAAGCGGTCGCGCGAGTCGATGCCGCTGGCCGTCAGGCCGTCCACCAATTTCAAATCCGGAATCTCGATGCCTCGCTCCGGGTGAAAGTCCAATCGAAACGGATCGTGCATCGGCCCCAGCGCCGCGCCACCTTCGCCAGTGATCGGCCGCTTGCCCTGATGCAGATGTCCGCCCACCGCCACGAACCGCGGCATCGTCGGCGAGAACCCAAGCACCTTCGACACGATCGATCCGTGCGTTGGCTTCACCGCCCCCGACAACACCTGTCCGCTGAGACTCGCCGCCCCCGTGCTGCTTCCTGTCAGGCCGATCGTCCCCGCGATGCCGTGATCGTTCGACGTCCCGCGTAGTGACCGAACGACCGAATACTTGTTCGCTCGCCGCGCGAGCTGCGGCAACAACTCGCAAACATCGAATCCTGGCACGCTGCTGGCGATCGGCGAATACGGCCCGCGATATTCGACCGGAGCCTTCGGCTTCATGTCGAACGAATCGAGATGACTCGGCCCACCCCACAGCCACAACAGAATCACCGACTTCGCCGGAGTTCTTCGCTCTGCGCCCGCCGCTTCCGTCCGCAACACGTCTGCCAGATTCACTCCGACGGCGGACAGCATCCCCGCACGAAGCAACTCGCGCCGAGTCCATCCCCGGCATTCGTGAGTTCGCATTCGGCCGATGCTGAGCATGAGAATTCCGATCAACGTCAAGAACCGATGTGTCGCACCCGAACCGTGACGATGTTTGCCGACCGTTTTGCAACCACCACGAACGGCGGTGAAATGTCGGGGTTGGACGCAAGCAGTGACTTCAAAGTCTCGATGGAGAATTGAGGGTCGATGTGTCCGGGCCTCAAGAACAGGATTCCAATGATTGGCTCGCCTTGCAACAGAGCTAATGTTCCGAAGTCTGAATCGTGAGTCACGACGACGCGGTTCTCACGAACGGCTCTTTGCAATAAGTCCACGTCGGTTGAGCCGTGAAGTCCGTTTTCGCAAACATCGAAAACATCAAAGCCGGACTGGCGCAAAAAAGCGACGACCTCCACCTCAAGGTTCTCATCCGTTAGCAACGCGAAATCGGAGAGTTTCACACGCCCACCTCGGCGGTCAAAAGGACGTCATTGCGAATCGACGCGGCGGCATAGTTGATCGCTTGCTCCACATCCTCCGCAGCGAGGTGTGGGTGCTTTCGCAAGATGTCATCGCGCGACGCTCCCGAAGCCATCCATTCCAGAATCATGGCCACGCTGATCCGAGTCCCCCGGATGATGGGCCTCCCTCCCAGAATCGCGGTATCCGACGTGATACGATCGAGCATTCGAAACTTCCTCGTTGACGTGTTCTTAAAATCAATCTTTGAACACAAACTCCGGCGTGTTGAGCAACGCCCACATCAGGTCTTCGATGACTTGCCGGCGGACGGCTCCTTCTGCCTCGAACAGCGCGACGGCGGTTTTGGATTCCGCTTCGGTCGGGCGGCGCGAGTAGATCGACAAATACAGGCTTTCGACAACGGCCGCCGGTGCAAGTTCGGTCTTCGCCAGTTGAGCCGCGACGCCGCTGTCGGTCGTCACCTTCGAGTACAGGTTCTCCGAGTTCATCAGATGCAGGACTTGGACAACGGTCGGTTCGGATGTCCGTTCGCAGGGTGGGTCTTGGTTTTCGTCCGGGCGGCCGAAGGCGTCGAGGAAGAGCGACTCGATGCGCACGGTCCAGAGTTCTTTGGCTCGTGTGCCGGGAGCTGATGCGGCAAAGGTGTCGGTCGTGCCGGTGATCTGGCTGATCGAATCGAGCAGCACTTCGCCGCGCA
>CAZILR010000497.1:0-4825 GCA_964539995.1 uncultured Planctomyces sp. | reverse complement strand
GCACGACTTCCCGCTGTTGATCGACGACACGCTGGCAGCGTGCAAGAATCTCGACACGCTGCCGGTCGCGGACGTCGTGGCCACGAGCCTCACGAAATACTTTTCGGGAGCGGGCAACGTGCTCGCCGGTTCGCTGGTGCTCAATCGCAAGCGGCCGTACTACGAAAGACTGAAGACGCTGTTGGCCGAAGAGTTCGAGGACATCGTCTACGGCGAAGATGCGATCGTGCTGGAACGCAACTCGCGCGACGTCACCGAGCGGGTTCTGAAGATCAACGACAACGCCTCGCGGCTGTGCGAGTTTCTCGCTGAGCGTCCCGAAGTTGCTGATGTTTTTTATCCGGCACGAATCGACCGAGCGAATTACGAACGGCATCGCCGACCGGGAGGTGGTTTCGGCGGATTGTTCTCGGTCGTGCTGCGCGATGCGGCGGCGAAGACGGAGCGGTTCTTCGATGCGCTGCAAATCCCCAAGGGTCCGAATCTGGGGACCAGCTTCACGCTCTGTTGCCCGTTCACGATTCTGGCTCACTACCGCGAACTGGACTTCGCCGAGAGTTGCGGCATCTCGCGGCATCTAATTCGCGTCTCAGTCGGCCTGGAGGATTCGGACTGGCAGATCGAGCGGTTCGCGGAGGCTCTGCGAGAATGCGGCTGAAATATCCGCAGTTGCCGCGCCGAACTCATGCTGTGTTAGGCTGCGGCGGTCGCTGTGATTTGGACAGGGATCTTAGCTGAGACGTTCGCCACCGCACCGTCCAAGGATTCGGCCGAGAGACAGTCCATCTTCAACGTGAACTTGCCGGGCGTTGAGATTTGCAGCTTCAGTCCCACTAAATCGTTGGACGTGAGCCGCCATGTGCCATCCGCTAGTTTCTGACCCTGATTGAGCGTCGCCGTACCTGGAAGACCGGAGAGCTTTACGGTCAATGTTTCGGAGCCATCCGTGTCCGTGAGGTTGGCAATGATCGGCAGAGCGATCTCGCTCCCGACCGCACCCGAAAGCATTTTGGGAAGAGTCAGCGTTGGCTTGTCCGCGACGGGGGTCACGCGGAGGGTCACGGTCGCCGGCCGAGATTGATTCTGCCCGTTCGACACGCGATAGGTGAATGAATCCGTTCCGGAAAAGTTGGCGGCGGGTTGGTAGGTGAATGAGCCGTTTGGTTTCAACGTCAACGTGCCATGACTGGTGCCGCTCACTAGTTCCGCCGTCAGCTTACCGACGTTGACACGACTGTCGTTTTTCAGAACACCGGTGCCAGCGGCTTTCAAGACCACGTCTTCTTTCGTCGAGAAGCTGTCCGCGAGGGCGAACACTGGGTTGCCTGCTACGGGATCCGGTTCCCCAACATGAACTCGCAACGTCCCATAGGCGGAAACTCCCAAGGAGTTCGTCACTTGATAGACGACTTCTTCCATCCCTTGGAAACCGACCCTGGGTGTGTACACCACGACGTCATCGGCCAGATCGGCTGGCGTTCCGTTCTGACTGATTGAGACAGTGCCATAAGTCGGGGCGATCGGTAACGACAACGTCATTAGCCCAGGAAGAGGGTTCGTGTCATTGCCGCTCACGAAAGCCGAGACCGCTTTGTTCTTGGCGGTCGAGACGGAATCAAGCTCTGTGATGATGGGGGTGCTCACGGCGAAAAAACGCAAGAAGGGGTCGAAGTTGTCTTGCCCCGGAAATTGGCTTTGTGACACCACGACCAAACTCGATGAGTCCCCCAAGACAGCCACCGATGTCGTGGTCGGGGCGGCGAAGTACGATGCGTAAATGCGATCGGAAAGAGCGACCCCCTCACGCGAAAAAATACGGGCGACAACAAAACCGTCCTTGTGCCAAGTCACAATGGGATGCCCATCACCATCAATCGCCAACGCCGGAGAGGTTTCCCGTCCAAAGGGGAAGTCGGAGGTAGGCACCTTCGCCAGTCTCGTTCCGTCCGCTTGAAAAATCGACAGGATGGCTTCAGTCACCTCCGAGTCATATTCCGATTCCGATCCGACAACGAATGCGAATCCGCCGTCAGGGGCAAACGCTGCCTCAATTTTCAAACGATTCGTGCTCCGTGTGTCGCTCACAGCGATCGGAATTCCGTTGAGCGTGCCGTCTGCATGAAGTCGTTGAGCAAAGACTTTGACCCGTTCTGAGCCTCGCTCACCCCATCCGATCACAAACTCTCCCGCTGGATTCATGGCGACAGTCGTGGAGCTAGAGGTTCGAGTGTTGGTCATGGCGCGAGACTCGGTCACCGCGTGGCCATCGGCGTCAAACAATCGATACTCCGCGGTGTAATGGTTCTCATACCGGCTGAATTCACGGAGGGCTCGATTCCAGGAGACCACAAATCGACCGGCTACTGGGTCCATCGCGACACTCGGAAGTTGGAAGGTGTCGCCTGAGTCCGAGATGACTTCGAATTGGTCGCCGACCACTTGGCCTGCCGCGTCGAACTTTTGACCGAAGATTCCCGTCGCACCGGACTGCGACTCGGTTCGTTTCCAGACCACCACGAAATCTCCGTTCTGAGCCATCGCTACGGTTGGCTGCGCCGCTGGCAAGACCGACCTGCCCACGGTGATTTCGGGACCGCTGGGTTGTGTCCCTTCGAAGCGCTGTGCCAACACGGTTCCGGCAGTCCAATCCGACCAAACGACGACCGATCGCTGCCGACCGTCGGATGCCACATCGGCACCGAACTGCTCACCGAGGGTGACTTGATTCGGCCGGCGATCGAACTCTGGCTGATGTGCCAGGACAATGGATGATGTCAGTGGCGAATCCGAAACGGTGATCATCTTCACGTAGTGCGAAATCCCTCCGCGCCCATCATCCACTGTCAGCCGCACAGGATAGCTGCCCGGGTACTCCCAACTATGAGTGACCGTAGTTCGATCCCATACGGAATAACGATCTCCAATTTCCCATAAAACGTGAGTGCCATCGCCGTCGAGATCTTGGCCCGTGGCTGTGAACGCCAGTGACTGGTAAGGGCGGATCCGGATCGCGACGTCTTCCATCGGCGTCCCTCTGAGATTGTCATACACGGCCATCGTTGCCGTGGGCGCGTGGTTATCCGGGACATCGCCAACAGTCACCAGGACATCAATGCCGTCCCCCGGAAATGACTCAACGGGCGTGATGTGGATCTTGGCCCCGAAGTCATCGAACGGGCGACCGATGAAGAGAGACGAATCTATGAAATCCTGATCCACGCTTGTCGAATCAGAATTCGGAGTCATATCGAGCAGACCAAGCTTCTTGTCTCCGCCGTAATTGTGCAGCGTGACCACGATTCCGTAGCCGCCTCGATATTCCAGCCAATACTCTTGCGTCGCGTTTCGCCGAATCCGCAAGGCGTAGACGCGATCATCATGCTCGGTGCCATTGTTGGTCGCCGAGAGGCGGAACGTGCCACTCTGCGTGACATTGACGACATTGGTTCCCAGATCCAGCCAACCGAATTGCGCTTTGCGGAGCGCGAGCATGTCTCCGTTGTTAGAGATGCCCACCAAACCCTCGGCATCCATGACATCGAGCCCGGTTGGGGCTTCGACAAACTTCATCTGTTTCGGATCGGCCACCGCCGCGAGTGGGTCTTTCGGATCAAAAAGCCCGGTGTGTGGAGCTCCGGCGTTGTGTCCCAATTCATGTGCCCAGACTTCGGAATTGATATTCGCATTGAGCAGTAGTCGATTGCCCGGCATCAAGCCAAGTCCTGAATAGTCGAACTTCTTCCCTTCCAGGTACGGATGAATGATCGTGAGATGCAGATAGTCCTTTAGGTTGTAGCCCAGGCCGCGCAACTTCGTCTCGACGGCTTTCACAATTCGATCCGGGCCGTTTGAGCTTCCTTCCAAGCTTTCGGAGGTGAGCGGTAACTCGATGTTGTCGGGGACAATCGTCAGACGATCGTCCGGAAACGTCAGCTTTCCGAAACTCTGCCTCGTGTAGAAAAGGTCCACTTCAGAGTAGGCATCTCGGACGTCTGAATCGGAGAAATTTGAATAAACCCCCTCCAAGACTTCATCCTGAAGGTCCACCCGGACAACTAATGTGGACTGCGGACCGAGGGAACGCAGCGGATCGGGGTTCGCCGGAATGCGGAACGCCGGGATTGCTGAGGGAACTTCGCGAGACTCCAGCATCTCCGCGCATGCTGGTACGACGGAGTAACTCTGTCCGCTCCGAAGCGTGCGGCGGACAGCTCTTGTCCCACTCCACCAATTCCGCGCAGATTTCCAAACTCGTTGCGAGACCTTCCGCATCAAGCACCCCTCATCCATGAGTCGGCTTTACAAAGTGTCCGCAAACCTCGCCAAAGAGTGTGTCATCGGCTCAAGGCCAAGCGGCCCTCAACGAGAAATTCGCCAAAACGGCCCGGCGCTCTGTTTCAGGAGCCCCGAATTGAGTCCGTGGAAATTGGGGATGATGTCGCAGAGAATGCGTCTGTCTTCGACCACTCCGGTCCAGAGCGAATTCCCTGAAACAGAAGCCTTGCCATGTCACTTCTAACTTCGATTGCTCGACGTGCATTTTTGCAGACGACCGGTGTCAGTTTGGGGTCGATGGCGTTGACTTCGCTGCTCACGAAGGACGGAATCGCGGCGGATACGAACAGCGGCAAGCAAATCCCGAAATGGTCTGGCGTGTTGAATCCGTTGCACTTCGCTCCGAAGGCCAAGCGAGTCATCTGGCTATACATGGCTGGCGGCATGACGCACATCGACACGTTCGATAACAAACCCAAGCTGGCCGAACTGCACGGGCAGCCGATGCCGGAGTCGATTACCAAGGGACAACAGATCGCGCAGTTGCAGG
>CAZILR010000496.1:1747-4825 GCA_964539995.1 uncultured Planctomyces sp. | reverse complement strand
GTGAGATTGGAAGGTTCAACCAAATCTCGAACCGGACGCTAGCGCGTTCCGGCTGATGGGTCGAATGACGGGGCGACGTGGAAAGTTAGCGAAGCCAGTCAAGTCTTGCCCGACGTATCGCTCGTGACTCACCGGCAAAGGTTGCGGATGCCGATGAGTGTTCGGTCGGGGGAGGCACGGATGGTATGCGGACAACACGGAGGATCGGCGGGCTGCTGTGCCTGGTCGCGGCGGTGGCCGCGAACGGCTGCGCGTCGTCGCCGCAGGTCGTCCGGTCAGCGCGCGAGGTTCACCGCGTGCAGTCCATCAGCCGGAACGCGCTAGCGTCCGGTTCGGAATCGGGCGTCGCAGACAAATCGCATGATGCGCGCGGCGCGGGTGAAGCGCTCGAACCGGACGCTAGCGCGTTTCGGCTGATTTCGGCGCAGGAACCTGCGGAAGCAAATCAGCAACCGGCCGTCGTGCCGCTCAAGCTGGACGACGTGATTGGCTCGGTCATCGCGAGCTATCCGTTGTTGCGATCGGCGATGTTCGGGCGGAACATCGCTCAGGGGGAATTGCTGCAAGCCAATGGCGAGTTCGATCTGAAGCTGAAGGCTGACACGCTCAACATGCCGCTCGGCTTTTATCAGAACTACCGACAGGCGGTCGGGGCCGAGCAACCATTGTTCGGCGGCGGATCGGTGTTCGCTGGATATCGGCTCGGCACGGGAAGTTTTCCGGTGTACTACGGCGAGCGGGAAACGAAGCTCGGCGGCGAGTTCAAAGCAGGAGCGATTGTCCCGCTGGCTCAGAATCGGAACATCGACGACCGCCGAGCCGGGCTGTATCGCAGCAGTTGGGAAGTGCAGTCGGTCGAGCCGGAGATTCAAGCGCAGCTCATCGCGTTCATTCAGTCGGCGTCGATCGCGTATTGGAATTGGGTCGCGGCTGGGCAGAACGTGCGGGTCAACGAAGAGCTGTTGCGGAACGCGACCGAACGGAACGACGGCCTGCGCAAACGAATCGAAAAAGGGGACGCTCCCGCGATTGAACTGACCGACAACGAACGCTTGATCGTGTCGCGTCGCACGAAGCTGATCGACGCGCGGCGCAAGTTTCAGCAGTCGGCGTACAAGCTGTCGTTGTTCCTGCGCGACGAATCGGGCAACCCGCGCGTGATCGACGACTCTCGCCTGCCGCCAAAATTCCCCGACGAAGACGACCCGACGCTCCGCAATCTCGACGCCGACATTCAATCGGCGATCGCGAACCGCCCGGAACTGCGAGCACTCGCGATCTTTCGCGAGCAGCTCAACATCGACCTCGCGAACGCGCAGAATCTGTGCCTGCCGCAAGTCGATGCCGTGCTCGTCGGCTCGCAGGATGTCGGCAAACCGGCCGATCCGAAGAAGGACGACAAAGGACCGTTTGAACTTGAGGGAGGCTTCGTCGCCAGCGTCCCGCTGCAACGCCGCAAAGCTCAAGGCAAGTCGATGGCCGTCGAGGGGAAGCTGGCTCAACTGCAAGCCAAGACGCAGTTCACTCAAGAGAAGATCGTCGCGGAAGTTCAATCCGCGAGTGCCGCGCTGCTCGCCGCGCATCAGCAACTCGATCAGGCTCAGCAAGCGCTCGACCTCGCGAAGCAAATGGAAATCGCCGAGCGTCGCAAGTTTGATCTGGGCGACAGCAATCTGCTTTTGGTCAACCTCCGCGAACAAGCCACCGCCGACGCCGCCCTCACCGAAGTCGAAGCCCAACTGAACTACTTCAACGCCGAGGCTGACTACCGAGCCGCGCTGGCGAGCGATGCCGTCCCGTCAAATTGATCCTCGGACCAGACGCATCAGCCGGAACGCGTTAGTGCGTCTTCAAACCTCAAACTACGGGTCAGAAGACATCAGCCGGAGGGCGCTAGCCCCCGGTTCGAACCGGAGGCTAGCGCCCGCCGGCTCATTCCTCGTACCCGTATTCTTAGTTTTGAAGGCGCGCGAGCGTCCGGTTCGAGAGTCCGTTGTACGACCGAACCGGACGCTAGCGCGTTCCGGCTGATAGATCTCCTAGCGACATCATTCCAGTGCCCAACGAATGCGAATGCGGTCGGGATGGAATCCCAACCTACTTCCCGCTGACGAACAGCGGCAGGCGGCTGCCTTGGAGGAATGACGCGCGGAGCGGGGCGTCGCCGCGTTTCAGTTCTTTCGTTTCCCCTTGCCGAGTTTCGCGGGCGAGGATTCGGAAGGGATCGCCGGAGTAGCAAACTTCGCCCAGCGTGACCGACAGCGCGGCGTCTTCGGTGACGAACATCGGGCCGAGTTTGCCTTTGGTCGTCGTGTACGACAGGCCGCCGAGGACTTCCGTTTTTCCGCCCGCGCGGGTCTCGATCAGCGGGCCGCCACGCTCGGTTTTCAGGCCAAGGAACCAGGCTTGGCCGCCGGCGTTGAGGAAGTGGATTCCTTCTTCCTCGGTGTTGAAGTGCCGCGCCCAGAATTGCTGCTTCGGGCCGACTTCCCAATGACCGACGACGTTCTCGAAAAAGACTTTGCCTTCACCGCGCAACACGCCGTTCGCTTCGCAGTTGCGAACGACGAGCGGACGGCGGGAATGGTTTTCGATTCGCAACGCGAACGAACAATCTTCGATGACGAGCGGTTCGGCAGACTCGCCTGCGATGCGCAGCACCGGCGCGTCACGATCTTTGAGCGTGTGGCCGTGCAGTGTTCCGAACAGGCCGGTCAAGCGGCGAACCTGCGGGCCAATCGTGATCGTATCGGAGACGTGCGAGCCGCTCCCTTTTGGCAGATAGATCGTCGTTGCGCCGGAATCGAGCGCGCGTTGTAGCGCGGCGGTGTCGTCGGACTCGGTGACTCGGCGATGACTGCGGACGTTCGCCCAAGCGGCGGGCGGATCGAGCGCGGGTTCGGGAGTTTCTTCGATCGGTAAGTTCAGCGAACTGGTGCGGCCGGGGAACAGACTCAGCACCGGAGCCGAGACGAACTCGGCAACGTCCGGTCCTGCGACGCTGGGCGTGCCGCCGTCGGCCGTGTTTTCAATCGCCAACTTGTAGCCGGTCGCGCGGATGTTGCGGGCGAACAACGC
>CAZILR010000496.1:0-1647 GCA_964539995.1 uncultured Planctomyces sp. | reverse complement strand
TGTTTTCAATCGCCAACTTGTAGCCGGTCGCGCGGATGTTGCGGGCGAACAACGCCTCGCGCGAGATGATGGCGGAAGAGTCGCTCGCCGCGCCGTTGCCGAGCAGCTCCGCATCGACGAGAGCGACGATTCCGAACTTGCTCTGAAACGCGGTCACGGCGTTGCGGCTTTTCAGGCCGCGAATCGCCAGGCATTGCCCTTCGTTGAGGAACCCAACCTGTCGCTGGTTCGCGAGCGTGATGTGTTCCAGCGTCTGGCTGTTGACCGTGCCGCCCGTCTTGATGCCGATGTCGAAGCCTTCGACGAGCAGCCGCTTCACGAGCAACGGGCCGTTCATGTCGAAGTACGCGAGGTCGAGTCCGATGACTCCCGCTCCGTCGCCGCTGCGGATCGTCACATCGCGCAGGCTGCCGGTGTTGTTCGAGTAAAACTGCAAGCCGATCGCCCCCACGTTGCCTCGGCCGGTGTCGATGGTCAGCTCGGAGACGTTGTTGTTGAACCAATCGGCCGAGCCGCTTCGCTGCTCCTCGTTGCCGCAGAAGCCGAGCGTCAGCACGGCCTGCGGCTTCGCGGCATCCGTAAATGTGGCGTCCTTTAATCTCAGCATCGTCCGCTCGCGCGACTCACCGCGCAGGTTGTTACGACCATGCCCGCGCCCCGGCTGAAACTTCAACGTCCGCGACACGAGATACGTTCCCGCCGGCAAGTAGATGACTCGGCCCGACGCCTGGCATTCGTCGATCGCACGCTGGATCGCGTCGGTGTCGTCATGCTGCCCGTCACCGCGCGCCGCATACGGAGCCTCACGCACATTGAGCCAGCCGCAATCATCGGGATAACGTCCGAACGCAGATCGTTCAGTCGTCGCGACGGACGGCACGGTCTCGCTGGCGATGAACCGCACCTTGCCCAACCCCGCGACATCCGGCTGACCGCCCGCGCGATGCGTGCCATTGCAGAAGAAACGAATGTGCCGCGCCGTGATTGGCGACTCGAATCGTTGCAACTCACCGGTGTAGTCATCGGCTTTCGGAGCCTTCGCGAATTGGAATCGCTGACGCACCGTCCGCCAGCTTTTCGGGTCTGGCTCGGCATTGTTCTCATCGCTGGCCGAATACTGGATCGTCACGTCTGCAAACCCGCGATGCGGCGAGCCATTGTGATTCCACACGCGAAATGCACCGACGGTCTGCGTCTTGCCAAGATCGAACTCCACCAGCGGATGCTCGTCCGGCCCAATCGGCAGGTATGCCCCATTCCACATCGAGCCGCCGTCGGCATACCCGTTCGTCGTCAACAGAAACACGCCGCTCCCCGGCGTGGTCTCCTTGAACCCGTGGTCGTTGACCAAGTTCATCGCGCTCATCAACCCCTTGACCTGCTCGCTCGACGCCCGCGCCGTCACGCCCTCAATGAACCGTTCGGCGGCCGACGCCGCATTGCCGAGACTGCACCATATTGCCACCACGAGAATGCTGCTTCGCATATTGATCACACGGCACTGGTTCGAGGAGATCTTTGTGAATGGCGAGTTTCACGCTGGCAGCATATTTCAGCAACGCCTTACTGATCTGCGGCCATCTGTGTCATGGCCTCTGCGATGTTTCCTGATTTGGTGCGATGCGGCCTGACACAGCTTTGATCAGC
>CAZILR010000495.1:0-4827 GCA_964539995.1 uncultured Planctomyces sp. | reverse complement strand
ACTTGAACTCGCGATGGATCGGGCTGGTCGCCAGGAAGACGTGGATGCGGCACTTCTCGGCTTCTTTGAGCGCTTGCCACGCGCGGTCGATGTCCTCTTTGCGGCAGCGAGCCAGCCCGCAGATGACCGTGCGGTTGCCGAACTCGCGAGCGATTGTCCGCACGGCCTCGAAGTCGTCCGGCGACGCGATCGGGAAGCCCGCCTCGATGACGTCCACGCCGAGTTCGACGAGCGCCTTCGCGATTTCCAGCTTCTCGGCCGAATTCATGCTGCAGCCGGGGGACTGCTCGCCGTCGCGCAAGGTGGTGTCGAAGATCGTGATCGTGTCAGGCTGAGTGGCGGACATGATGGGTTCCTCAAATTAACCCGAAGCGTCAGCGAGGGCGTTTCCTCGCAAAGCCCTCGCTGACGCTTCGGGTTAGTGAGCGCGAGCGAGGGGTGTGGACAAAACAAAAAAACCCTGAGCCTCCATTGGAGGCTCAGGGTGTATTCGCACGGTCAAAAGCGACAACGACACCAAAGCCCCCGCGTCAACGCAGGAGAAGGCTAAGGGCCAGCAGTCGCAAAGAAGATCGCATGACGGTTCCTATCGGAAAGTGGGCGGCAATCTATCCACCGAGATTCGGCTAGGTCAAGCAGGAAGTAAAACCGCTTTGAAGACGCCCCTCAAAATCAGGGCCACGCGAGGGCTACGCGCCGCACCAACTCCGGGATTCAAATTCAGGGTTGTGCGGGGCAACGAACACATCGCATTCCCGTTCGTAACGCTTCCCATTCTCCATCACAGCTAAGGCCGAGAAGCGGATGTTGAACCCCGCAGACCAGTGGTCGCTAGCCCACCATTTCCGCTCCCCAGGTAACCTCTGGATCGTTAACCAAGCTTCATGGATGTGCGAGGGTGCAAGATCGGACTTTCGCCTCTGTTCCTCAAACTTGGTAACTGCCAATGAAGTCGCGACTCCTACCGGACTGGCTGGATCGCCCACGTTCTGTCCCAAGAGGTTGATTCGCAACTCTCCGAGATCGGCGACGAGAAAACCGAAGAGCCAGTAACCGTCGTAGTCGGAATATCGGCTGGTGTATGTGCCAAGAAAACTCTGGAGCACAGACTTGATGACTCGTCGAGTGGCCATCGGCTCGTGCTCTATTGCCCAGCTTCATCATCCACGCCGGCTCGCAGCTTCTCGCGTTCGAGCTTGTACTCTTCGAGGGCCTGGACCTGATTACTCAGCTTGAATTCGGGGCCGGCCGGGTAGTACTGGACGTCGTCCTTCAGATAGTACGGGGACGGGAGCGTTTGCCCGCCAACGGTGGTTTGGCAGCCGGTCGCGGCCAGCATCAAGGGACACAGCAACGCCATCGTCACGCTCGCCGAGATTCCGTTCCACCGCATGATTCGAGCCTCTCACCAAGTCCATTTGGTCCGATACACACCTTCTTTCATCGGCCGTTACGACCGGAATCTTTGGAAAAGTTTGCCAAGATTCGCAGATGACGGGATCGCGTCCGGTGAGAATTGCCGAACGGCACCGGTCCAAGAACGTAGCTGCCTCGTTCCGCGAGGCAGAGCGAATTGGCAACAACGCATCGAACTGAAACAGGGCTTCACTCGAACGCGGCCGCTTCGAGTTCTTCAAAGCCGATTGACGGTAGCTCCGCCTCGTGTAACGAGGCGGCTACGTTCGCGCGATCGTTACTCGGTCGCTTCATCGCGGGGCAGGCTGTCCGCCGCCTCTTTGGTCCGCTCGTTCTTGACGTAGTGCTGCATGACCTGACCGCGATAGGTGCGCAGCGGGCGGACGAGGCGACGTTCGAGGAGTTGCTTGCGAGCGGACCATTCGGCTGCGGGGACGACTCCTTCGGCGGACAAAGCATCCAGCGTCAAGAAAGATGCCTCGGCGGCGGCAATGCTGCGTTCTATGTCGTTGAGCGCGACGCGCGAGGAGGTCGGGCGGAACTCACCGCGAGCAGACCAACGGGACAGCAGCATTTGCAGCAGTGCGTTGAGTTGATCGAACCTTTCGACCTTGTCGCTGATCGCGGCGGGGGTCGAGCGCACGAACTGGATCGCGTCGGCGACGTTGCGAATCGAGCGGTCGGCCGGCGTCGAGAAGTAGATTGCAGCGAGTCGATGCCGTAGCTCGGCGGCCGGATCACGATCCGAGCAGCGGGACGACAGTTCGACGACCTCTTGATGCAGGAACGGCGTCATGAGCGGATCGAAGGGCGACTCGAAGCGGCGCAGCCGGTTGAGGTCCGCTTCGATCAGTTGCGAGTTCTTGGCGAGTTCCCCGATCGTGCGGAAGTAACGCAGCCGACGGTCGTCGTCGGGGTGCAGTCCGGACTCGGTTTTCGTGTGGCTGACTTGCTGAATCATCGCTCGCGTCGAGCTGGTCATGTGATCTTTGACTTGCTTGCGGTACGCCCAGAACTCGTCCTGATGGCGGCGGATGATCGCTCGCGACAATTCCCATTCGCTCAGCCGAGCCGCGACGTCGGCGTTCTGCGCCTCGTCGCCGCCCCAAGCCAACAGGAACCGGCTGTGCTTGGCCAACTCGGTCTGCACTTGTTGCAGCTTGTTCTCCCAACGCATGACTTCGGTCGGCAGGCGGAACGGCCACGTCGAACGCGACGCGACGTTCACGACGACGCCCGGTTGATTCGCGAGCTGCTCGATCGCTTCGGCATTCAGCATCGACAATCGCAGCGGAGCACACCAATCCCAACCGGACGACGCCAGCAATTGCCGAACGTGCGGACGTTGCCAGCGCTCGACAAAACCTTCGCGAGCAAATCCGCGTTCGCTCTGCGTGCCGAGGAACAGCAATTCTCCCGGAGCGATTTCGACCGCCGCGACTTCGCGAAACGCCGCCGACATTGTCGCTGCCAAGGCTCGAATCGAGCGTGGGCCGAGGTCGATGTGCTGAAACCGGATCGCAAACAAGCCGTCCTCATTGAGGCATCGAGCGGCCGATTGCAGCGACTCGACCGTGAACGTGTTGACCGCCTGCGGCAACGATGGTTGATCGGCCGAAGCGACGATGACATCGAATTTTTCGTTGATCGTGCGGATGGCCAGAGCCGGGTCGCAAACGCGAGTCTCTAGCCGGTCGTCATTCATCGGAGAGGTGTTCTCGCCGCGTGACCAGAGCGTCCGGCAGATCGTGTTGACGCCGCGATCCGCCTCGATGCAGACAATCCGTTGCACGGGAAACACCGTCGTCGCCGCCAGCGGTTCACCGGCTCGCAGGCCAAGCAACAGCACGCTCTGCGGTCGCTCGTGAGTCACCAGCGGCAGTACGATTGGCAGCACGTCCGGTACATAACGCGGCGTGAGACTCGCATTCACGGACAACGTCCCCTTCGGGATGCCGTTCTCACGCAGCAAGAATCGCGAACCGGCGAACTTCCAAGCAGTCAGAGTCCCGCGATCTCCTTCCACGACAACCGCCGCGCGGCCTTCGTCTAACACGGGAAGTTGTTCCCACGGAGTCGCCGCTCGCGAAGCGACGAAGACTCCCGAATCGAACAACACCTTCGCCGCAAGAGCCGGTCGATACCGCACCCAAGTCGGAGCCGTCAGTGTGAACAGCAGCATCGCCGCAGCGACAGCAGTCCCCAGCGACTTGAGCCGGAACGCGCTAGCGTCCGGTTGCTTTGCGACCATCGAACCGGACGCGAGCGCGTTCCGGCTGATAAGACCCATCCTCCGCAGACCGTCCGCCACCATGACCAACAGCAGACTGGTCGCGGCCAACGCGAGATTCCAAACACCACTCACTGGCAGCAGCCACATCGTCAAGGTCGCGGAACCAATCAAGGCTGCCGGTCCCAAGGCGGAGCCACGTCGGCCAATCAATGCTCCACAGCTCAGCGCGATTGGCCCTAGGACGATGCCGACCATCGCCAACCGCAGCGACTGCAACAACCAGACTTGCGAAATCGTCGAGTTCTCCCACAACGCCAAACGGACTCCGAGCGGAAACACGGTGAGACACAGCCACGTCCAGCAAGACAGGCTGATCCCACAGGCGACCACGTTGCGCCGTCGATCACCACTCGACAGCCAACTGCCGATGGCGATTCCCGCCACGAGCACCGACCACTCGAACGTCATCAGGGCGAACGAGTCGGGGATCAATTGCCGGCACATCCGCTGCCCGATCACCCACAGGACGCCGACCGAAATCAGCGCGGCGACGTGGGGCAGGTTTTCAACCTGCCCGTTCGACGGCGAACTTGCCTCAATGGGCAGGTTGGAAATCTGCCCCACGTTTCGTGACCAGCGCATCAGTAATGTCACGAACGCGATTAGCCCGCTCGCCGAAGCGAGCAATGCGCAACCGTCTGGGCCGATGAACGTCGCCAGCAGGACTCCACCAACAGCGGTCGTCAGAGCCAACGAAATTCCGAACGAGGCACGTCGTTCTGGAGTACTCAGTTGCAGCGAGCAAAGCATCGGCACGCCCAAAGTCACAACGGCCAACAGCGTCAGCCCGACACATTGACCGACCATGGACGTGGAAAGATCGAACCCCGAAGCCCCGATCAGGCTCCATGAAACGCCAAACAAGCTCGGCAAAACGATCGGCCACGCTGAGAGCACGAACAGCCAGGTCGCTTGCGGCATCAAGTTGCTTCGCCACTGCGTCGGCATCGCTGCGTTGGCGACGACCGCCAACAACAGCGACACGGCCAACGCCGTTTGAGCCGGCAGCGACGTCCCGGCGTTGAGCCAAAACTGACAAATGGCGGAGACCAGCGCAAGCCCGCTCACGCCACCGACGATTCCGTTCCACCAACGCGAGTTATGCATGGGCATCCTTG
>CAZILR010000494.1:0-4833 GCA_964539995.1 uncultured Planctomyces sp. | reverse complement strand
AACGGAGGCCGCGACCATTGGGGCCACGTCTTCAGCTTCGCGATGGCTGGAGCCGGCATTCGCGGCGGACAAGTCATCGGGTCCAGCGACAAGAACGGAGCGTATCCTGCGACCGCTCCGTGTACCGGCGGCGATCTGACGGCCACGATGTTTCATCTGCTGGGCATCGATCCGAACGGCATGTTTCACGACAACCAGAATCGTCCGCATCCAATCACAAAGGGGGAACCGATCGCGGCCATGCTGGCCAGCTCGCCCGCCAAAATTGAGCTGTGTAAATCCGAAGGCGATCCAGCCCTCGTGCCTCCCTTCGATGTCAGTCTGCTGCTGGACACGGACTTCAAGTCCGACTTTCTGTTGGTCCCCCCTGCACCGCCGTCGCGCGACAAAGGTTGGCGAGCGTTCCCCATCTGGACCAAAGAGATTGCTGCTGGCTTCGCTGTCCGCAAAGAGCATGCTGCCGTCTGCCTGGGCTACGGTCTGGAAGATGACTTGGCCGGTTCGGTCGTCGTACAAGGTTCGCGAGCACTGCTCGCGCAAGAGATTCGCAGCGCTCGCGGCGGTCACTATTCGTTGACGATCAAAGCTACCGGCATCGGTTCGTCGGCCGACGAGTTCGACAAAATGTTCCTCGCGAACATGAACTGTCGCCTCGTCCTGTTCCGCTTTCAGAACATCAACAAAGACTCCCGCACAGTCAGCGAACTGGCCTCTGCGGAGTTCCGGCCGTCGTTCGGCAAGACCGAGACCTTCAAACTGGACCGCTTCCTCGGCTCGACGGTGGGCGGACAGAACTTCGCCATCGGCAACGGTCTGGGAATCGCCATCGCCGTCGAAAAGAAGACGCCCGGCCCACTCACGCTGCCAAAGAACGAGCCTCACCGAGCCGCCCTGCGCATCGAATCCGTCACCCTCGAATTCAGCCCGCGAGTCCGCGACGAATCCGTGACCGTGTAGCCGAACTCGTGAGAGTTCGGTCGGTTGGTGATTCGTCCGGATTCTCACGAATTCGGCTACAAGCCCTGGCCCGAAAGCCGCTCCATGCAACGTCGCCAATTTCTGAAGTTCGGACTCGCGGGTGCCGGAGGACTCAGCCTGCCCAGCCTGCTGCAACTTCGAGCGGCGGAGAACAAATCTCGCGAACGAACCGCGATCATTTTGATGTACTGCCACGGCGGGATCAGCCACATCGACACCTGGGATCCCAAGCCCGAAGCGCCGCCCGAAATTCGCGGCCCGTTCCAGCCGATTGAAACGCGCGCGCCGGGAATGCTGATCACCGAGTTGCTCCCGCGACATGCGGCCATCGCGGACAAGTTCTCGTTGCTCCGATCGCTGTCGCACGAAGCAAGCTGTCATGCCAACGGCCCAAAACGATTGTTCTCCGGCCACTTCACGTTGAACCAAGAGTTCAAACCGGAACATCCCGATTGTCTGGCGATCGCGAACTACCTGCGTTGGCAGCGCGGCCGATCGATTCCGAACTACGTCGGCATGACGACCTATGGCTTGGAACCGGGACCGGTGTCGGCGATCGGCCCGGCGTACCTCGGCGAGAAATACTCACCGCTGGCGATCTTCGGCGACCCCAACAAACAGAACACGCTCGGAGGATTGGTCGTCGATACGAACGGCCAACTGGCGCGACGTGGTGAACTGCGCGGCCAACTCGATCGCAGTCCGCTGCGCGATGCCGGCCCGGAATTGCTCAACGAGTTTCATCAGCAGGCGTTCGACATCTTGTGCCGTCCGGACGCGCAACGAGCATTCAATCTCGAATTGGAACCGGCCGCCGTTCGCGACCGCTACGGTCGAACATCCTGGGGACAGCATTGTTTGCTCGCACGCCGCTTGGTCGAAGCGGGAGTCGATTTGGTCACCGTGACATTGTGTGGCAAAGAGGCTGTTGGAGCGGGCAACAACTGGGACGATCACGCCGTCAACTGCGACATCTTCGACGCCTTGAAGAAGCGATCCGAAAACTTCGACCGCTGTGTGACGACGTTGATCTCGGACCTCTTCGAGCGTGGCCTGAACGAGCGCGTCATGGTCATCGTCACCAGCGAGTTCGGCCGAACTCCGCGCATCAATCGGCAAGTCGGCAGTCAAACGAAGATCGAACAACCGGGCCGCGATCACTGGCCGCAAGCCATGTCGATTCTGTTCGCCGGTGGAGGAACTCGCGGCGGCCAAGTCATCGGTGCGACCAACCGTTTTGGCGAGCACCCCATCGACCGTAAGTTTGGCCCGTGGAATTTCATTGCGACGATTTATCAGCATCTGGGCATCGACGCCCAAAACGTCACCGTCCCCGATCTTTCCGGACGCCCGATGCCGATCCTTCCCGAAGGGGAACCGATTCCTGAGTTGGTCAGCCAGTTGTGATGCGAGCCTCACAGAATCCCCCTCGGACATCGCCCACAATCCAGCGACTCCACGATCGACTCGCTGGTTGAAATGCGGATGTGGGCACCAGATACTGCCGCCCCTCGTGATTCATCTCACCCAGAAACAACCAGGAATCCAAATGATGAAGCGCTGTTGGCTTTCGATGGTAGTCGTGTTCGGTCTCGCTCTGCCGGTGTTCGCTGCGGACAAGGTTCAGCCTGTGCGGATGGGTTGCGGGATCATGACTTTTGACACGGTTCCGGGGTGGGGACTCGGCGAGGACGGCAAGTCGGTCCTGGGTTCGACTCACGGTGGAGTCGTGGTTGATAAGGCGGGGAGCGTCTACACCAGTTCGAGCCTGGGAGTCTTCGTCTTCTCGCCGGACGGTAAAGTGATTCGCCGTTTCCTCGGTGACAAATACAACAACATCCATGACCTGGAGATCCGCGCGGAAGGCAGCGACGAGTTCATTTACGGCGCACGCAACGCGGCCGGCGAAGGGATCAAGTTCCACGCCGAGACCGGTGACATCGTGTTGAAGCTAGGCATTCCCACCGAAGCCGAGTCCGGGCTGAAGCTGACCAAGTGGAGCCCGACGGCGATCACGGTCGCTCCCAATGGCGACATCATTTTGGCGGATGGCTACGCCAGCAATCACATCTTCAAGTTCGACAAGACCGGCAAGTACCTGAAGCACTTCGGAACCAAAGGCAATGGCCTCAAGGAATTCAACACGGCGCACGGCATGACGTTGGACACGCGATATGATCCGCCGCGCTTGCTGATCTGCGATCGCAACCACACACCGAAGGGTCGCCTCCTGCACTACGATCTCGACGGCAACTTCATCGACGAAGTCATCACTGGCTTGGGCATGCCCACATCGGCTGCCGTTCAAGGCGATTTCGTCTCGGTGCCCGATCTGCACGGACGAGTGGTCATTCTCGACAAAAGCAACACGATCATGGCGGTGCTCGGCCATAACGCCGACCCAGCGACGCGCGTGAACCACAATGTGCCGCAAGACAAATGGATCGAGGGGATCTTCAACGGCACCCACGGCTCCTACTGGGACAAGGATGGCAATCTGTACGTCCAGGATTGGAATGTCTCCGGCCGCATCATGAAGCTGGTGCGAGTGAAGTAAGAGACTGAAAAGTCCGTAGTCTCAAGCGGCCAGCTTGTGGAGATTCGACTGCAAGCTGGCAGCTTGCAGCTACGCACGCCGCAATCCCAGCACGATTGGCAACTCATGAAATACGGCTTGGCCCTTGTCGTCCCGTGGTTGCTTGTCGCTTCGGTCGGTGCCGCCGATCCGTCGCGGCCGGTGAAGGTCTTCATCCTCGCCGGTCAATCCAACATGGAGGGACAAGCCGTCGTTGATTTGGACGGCAAGGACTACAACGACGGCAAAGGGACGTTGAACTTTCTGCTGCGCGATCCGCAGAAGGCTCCGCTGTTTCAGCACCTGAAAAAAGCGGATGGAAGCTGGGTGGTGCGCGACGACGTCTGGTGCCGCTACAAACGTGAGCGCGGTCCGTTGCTCGCGGGACCGCTGACGATGGGGTTCAGCGTCTACGGCGACAAGCACCACTTCGGCCCTGAGTTGCAGTTCGGGCATGTGCTCGGAGATCACTTCGAGAATCAAGTCTTGCTGATCAAGACCGCTTGGGGCGGCAAGAGTCTGTTCAAGGATTTCAGGCCACCGTCGTCGGGCGGCGAGGTCGGGCCGTACTACACCAAGATGATCGTGGAGATTCGCGAAGCTCTCGCCAACTTGAAAACCGACTTCCCCAGTGACGACGGCACGGGCTACGAACTGGCGGGTTTCGTCTGGTATCACGGCTGGAACGACGGTGTCGATCCGAAGAACGCGGTGCCGCAGTACGAACAGAATCTGGTCCACCTGATCAACGACATTCGCAAAGAATTCAACGCTCCGAAGTTGCCGGTCATCATCGGTGAGTTGACCGGTCCTTGGGTGGATGCACCCGACGCTTGGGCCACGTTACGAACGGCTCAGCGGAAGGCCGCCGAACGTCCTGAGTTCAAGGGTTCGGTGCTGTTCGTCGAGACGCATGACTTCGTGCGCAAGCCGGAAGACTCACCGAATCCCGGTCACGGACATCACGAGTTTGGCAATGCGGAAACGTATTTCCTGGTCGGCGACGCTTTGGGCAAAGAGATGAAGACATTGCTCACGTCCACGCAGCCCGAAGCCAAGGCCGAGCTGCCGCAACCGACCTCTCGATCCGTGCGTGAACTCGAAGGTTGGACCTTTCGAGTTGATGACCGATTGCTCGGCGACGCGCCCGATGCGGCGCTCGGCACACGGACACTCCGGTTTCTCGAAGCGAAGCTGGTCGATATCAAAGCGGTCGTGCCGGCGGAGCGGCTGAAGGACTTGCAGGGCGTCACCATCGTGCTCGACCTGAACTGCGGCAA